>JAGUZZ010000135.1:0-9637 GCA_020060525.1 bacterium
TGATCGTATTCGTAGGTCAGGCTGTCGACCATGCTTTTCACGAGATGGATGCCGAGCCCTCCCGGGGTCCGCTCGGCGAGCGGCAGCGCCGTATCGGGCGGATGATCGGGGTCGACGATGACCGGATCCACGTCGAAATCGACGAGGCGGATGACGAGCTGCCCCTCTTCGCGGTCGAGGCTCACGTCGATGGCGTTGCTGCCCCCCGTATTGTGGCGGACGAGGTTCGTAAAGAGCTCCTCCGCGGCGAGCCGGACGACGAAGAGCACTCCCTCGCCGAGTTCCTGCGTCTCGGCGAAACGCTCGACGAAGCGAAAAAGATCGTCGAGCGAGTCGAGGTTTCTTCCGAACGATTCCTTCATGACGTTTCGAGCCGCGTCCGATGCGCATGCGGCCCCGCGCATCCCCTCTTTCACGGTATCGGTTTCCCGCAGTGCGGGCAGATACGCCGCCCGTGTCGGCTGTTGCGGATCTGCGCCCCGTACCCCGCGGCGATGATGCCAGCCGGGAGGATGAAGAGGCCGATGCCGAGCACCGCGATGAGGCCGCTGAGAATCTTGCCGGCCGTCGTGACCGGCAGAACGTCCCCGTACCCGACGGTCGTCATCGTGACGACGCCCCACCACATCGCCGCCGGAATACTCGAGAAGATCTCCGGCTGCGCGGGTCCCTCGATGAAGTACATGAGCCCCGAGGCGATGAGGAGCAGGATGAGGGACATCGCGACGGCGACCCCGAGCTCCTCGCGCTTCTCCGAAACCACGGCGCCCATCGTTCGGATCGATTCCGAATACCGTCCGAGCTTGAGAAGCCGCAGGAGCCGCATGAGCCGAAGCGCGCGAACGAAGATGAGGTCGAACGGTATGAGCATCGGGAGGTAGAAGGGGAGAACGGCGATGAGATCGATGATCGCGAAGGGCGTAAAGAAATACCTGATCCGGCCGAGGACGGGGCGCCGGTACAAACCGTTGCGCGTGCAGACCCACAGGCGAAGGATGTATTCGATCGAAAAGATCGCCACGGAGACGAGCTCGAACGCGTGGAATTCCCTCACGTACCGGGACGCGAAGGGACGGACCGTGTGCATCGTCACGGCGACGACGTTGCCGACGATGAGGACGACGAGGAGGGCGTTCACGAGCCGGCCGGCGCGGGAGCCGGTCGACGTTTCGAGTATCTCGTACAGCTTCGATTGAACGGCCCGCATCCGCGATCGACCTCCGAGCGTGGAACGCCCGGGCTTTTCAGGACTCCCGTTTGATGACGAGCAGCGTCATGTCGTCCGATTGGGCAGCGCCGCCGGCGTGAGCACGCACGGACTCGACGATCGTCTGGATGATCTCGGAGGCGCGCTTCCCGCATTGGCCGCGGAGCAGGGCGACGAGCCGTTCCTCGCCGTATTCATCCTCGTCCGCGTTTATCGATTCGGTGATGCCGTCGGAGTAGACGAGAAGGATGTCGCCCGGCCCGAGATCGATCGCGCCCTCGTTGTAATGAAACTCCTCCATGCATCCAAGCACGAGCCCCGCGAGATCGAGGCGCTGCGGGTCGCAGCCTATCTTGAGGAGCAAGGGGTAGTTGTGCCCCGCGTTCGCGTAGATGAATCGATCGGCGCTCGTGTCGAGGACGCCGTAGAAGAGGGTCGCGAACTTATCCGCGTCGGTGCTCCGGTAGAGAAGCTCGTTCGAGCGCTCGAGACATTCCTTCGGGGAGCGGCAGACCGCTGTCTGGGCGCGGAGCGTCGCCTGGAGATTGGCCATGAGGAGCGCCGCCGGCATCCCCTTCCCCGATACGTCCCCGAGGCATAGGGCGATCGAGCGACGGTCGATCCGGATGAAATCGTAGTAATCGCCGCCGACGAGTTTCGCGGGGATGCTCGTTCCGGCGATGTCGTACCGGGGCACGAGCGGGGGCTCCCGAGGAAGGAGATCCATCTGTATCTTGCAGGCGAGCCGCATCTCCTCCTGCATGAGCTTCAGTGACTGCTCCTCGGTGGCAAGCCGAGCGTTCTCGATGATCTGTGCGGACTGCGCCGCAACGATGCCGAGGAGCCGAGCGTCCGTGTCGGTGAAGTTTCCGGTGCGCTTGTTGAAGAGGTTGAGGAGTCCGATGATGCGCCCCTTGAGGAGCAGCGGCGCGCTCAGCACCGATCGCACCATGCTGCTGTCCCCGTCCTTCATCTGGAACCGTTCGTCGCTCGCGAGGTCGTTCACGATGAGCGGTTTCTGGTTCTTGAGCATCCAGCCCGCGAGCTCGGCGTCGAGACGGTAGGGGCGGATCTCGTGCGACGTGTCGGCGCCGCGGATCATCGTGCGGAACTGCGCGTCGTCCCGTTTCGCGTCGAGGAGCGTGATCGTCGCCTGCTCGACCTTGAGGTGTTTTATGCACTTGTGGACGATGAGCTCGATGACTCGGTCGAGGGAGGAGGTGGAGCCCGCTGCGGTGGCGATGTCGTTCAGAATGGAGAGCTCCTCGACGGCCCCGTGTAGCCGCTCGTTCTCCCTCGCCATCCTCTCGAACTCGCTGTTTCGCGAAGGATCGGCCATGATCGGCGCTCCCGTCTATCGAGTGTCGTTGAAGGTTTCCCCGGCGCGCCGGAGAGCGGCGCGTCTCTTCCCACGAGGCATTGTAGCGCATCGACGAATCGTTTGCAAAGAGGAATGCCGCTCGGCCGGCGATTTGTGCTCCCGCGCAGCGCGCCCGAAATATTCCGTTGCAATCTATACAAACGTTTAGTAGTATGGCGTCGGCCGCTCGGGGAGGTTTCCGCCGTGCCGTACGTTCCCCTGCACGTTCACAGCGTCTACAGCAACGGCGAGAGCCTGCTCACCCTCGCCGACGTCGTCGCGCGCGCCGTTTTTCTCGGATTCGATGCGGTCGGTCTCGCGGATCACGCCTCGACGTACGGGCATTACGAGTTCGCCGAAACGGCGCGCAGGGCCGGTATCAAGCCCGTGTTCGGCGCCGAGCTCCAGCACCCCTCCTTCACCGGCGCGTCGGGCCTCTTCCACCTGACCGTGATCGCCGAGAGCGACCGCGGATACCGCAATCTCTGTTCCCTCGTCTCCCTGCATTCGTCGCGCGAGCGCGGCGGGTTCGTCTCCGCGGAGGAGCTCGGCGCGCACGGCGAGGGGCTCATCGTGCTGAGCGGCTGCATCCTCGGAGAGGCGTCGCAGGCGGTGCTGCACGGCACCCTCGGCCGCGCGCGGGACGCGATCATGAAGCTCGCCGAAATCTTCGGGCGCGGGAACGTCTACGTGGAGCTCATGAACCACGGGACGCCGCAGGAAGCGCTCGTCTCCGAGCAGCTCGCCGTGCTCGCCGGCAAGGCGGGCATGCCGACCGTCGCCACGAACAACGACCGGTACGCCCTCAAGGAGGACGCGGGGCATTACCGGCTCGCGCGGCTCATCGGCAAGAAGCGGCGCGAGGACGAAGGGGATCCCCGGGAGGAGGAGTATTACCTGAAGCGCGAGCGCGAGCTGCGGCCGCTGTTCGCGACGGGAACGGACGATCCCTTCGAGCGATCGGGGGAGATCGCCTCGCGGTGCGCCGTCGATCTGCCGCGCGCCGGCCGGATCGCGTTCTCGGGGCTCTCCAATCCGGACGAGGCGCTCGCCGACCGGTGCCGCCGCCGCTTCAAGCTCGCCTACCACAACCGCCCGCCGGACGAGCGGGCGCACCTCGCGAGCCTCGTGGACCGCGAGCTCCGGAGCGCACGCGAGGAGGGGCTGTCGGGCTTTCTCCTTTTTCTGCGCCATCTCTTCTCGCAGGCTGCGTCGCGGGGTATCTGGATCGAGCTCATGGGAAGCC
Organism: bacterium; assembly: GCA_020060525.1. Taxonomy (GTDB): domain Bacteria; phylum Krumholzibacteriota; class Krumholzibacteriia; order Krumholzibacteriales; family Krumholzibacteriaceae; genus SSS58A. The sequence goes on from JAGUZZ010000135.1 coordinate 3,814, forward strand.
CTCTTCTCGAAAGCCTCGTCGCCCACTGCATCGAGATCACGCCGCTCGATCCCGCCGATCACGAGCTCTTCTTCGAGTCGTTTTCCTCGCCGTCGCCCGGCGCGCCTCCTCAGGTCGAGCTCATAACGTCCGAGCCGAAAAAGGAAGAGCTCGTCGGCATCGTCGACGCGCTGCTTCCCGGATACGCGCCGACCTATCAGATGACGCGGGAGGAGATGTCGCTCGCCACCATCGCGAAAGAGGTCGCGGAGGCCCTCGGCCTTCCGGCCGAGCTCCTCGGAGAGCTCTCGCGGATACGCGCCTTCGAGCGGCGCCACCGCACGCTCGCTTCGCTGCTCGCGGCCTCGCCGGAGGTTCAGCGTCTCTATACCGCGGAGCCGCTCGCGAAGAGCGCGCTCCACGCCGCCTATGCCCTTCAGGGCAGGCTCTTTCACGCGACGCTCGACAGCTCCCGGATCGTCGTCCTTCCCCGCGAGATGGACGGATTCGTTTCGTACGTCAGCGGCCCCGCGGGTGACCGGTTCGCGAAGATCGGCGCCGGCGCGATCGAATCCTGCGGCGGATGGCTCGTCGGCATTCAGCATTCGCATTTTCTCGCCGCGGTCGCGGAGACCGTGGGCATGTTCCGCGCCAGGGCGGGAAACGGCCTCGACGCCGCCCTCGAGTCCGATTCGCGGCGCTGGATGCCCCTCGCCCTCGACGATCCGCACGTGTACGCGCTCCTATCGTCGGGGGAGACCGAGGGCGTATACCTTCTCGAGAGCCAGGGGATAAAAGGACATCTCATGCGGATACAGCCGACGTCCTTCGACGAGCTCGTGAACGTCATCTCGCTCTACCGGCCCGGCCCCATGGAGGGCGGGCTCTGGGCGAAATACCTCGAGAACGCGGACAAGAAAGGAAAGGTCTTCCTGCCGCACCCGGCGCTCGCCGCGATACTCGCGCGGACCCGCGGCGTGCTCCTCTACCGCGAGCAGGTCCGGGAGATCCTCGAGGAGACGGCGGGGCTCCGCGGCGCGGAGGCCGTTTCGGTGGAGCGGGCGCTCCGCGACCGCGATTCGGGCGGGCTCATGGCGGCGCGCCTCGCGTACATCCGCGGGGCGATGGACGCGGGCACCGACGAGGAGGACGCGCAAAAGATCTTCGATTATCTGCTCCACTCGATCGCCTACACGCACAGCAAGGCGCTGAGCTGCGCGCAGGCGTCGGTGAGCTATCGGACGGCGTATCTCAAAGCGCACGCCTTCGAGCGGTATTTCACCGCGCTCCTCAACAGCAACCTCGGGGTGAAGGAACGCCTTCAGCGTTATCTCGAGTACGTGCGCTCGAAGAACGTTCCCGTCGCCCCCTACGGGATCAACGCCGACGCAGTGTCCTTTTCCTACGAGAATGGAGTCGTCCGCGCGCCGCTCGGCGCGGTCGTTCCTTTCGAGAAAGGGGAATGGGAGGCGATCATAGAGGAGAGGATCTGGAAAGGGGATTTCGCGAAGTTCTCCGATTTCCTCGAGCGCATGAAGGGCCGCGTGTCGGAGAACACGGCTCTCGCGCTCGTCGGCAGCGGCGCTTTCGACGAAAGCGGCTCCTCGCGGGATTATCTGCGGACGCTGTGCTTGGATTTCTACCGCGGAAGCGCGGACGCGGAGCCGCCGCCGTCGGCGCCGCCGAAGCCGGTCCGGGGCGGGAAGCGCCGCGGGACGGATCGTCAGATTTCGCTCTTCGAACCCGGACCCGGATCGGGGCCCGGCGGCGGCGCGCGGGAAGACGGAGAGGCGGGGGAGAGATGAACGGGCTCACGGAGCGCCAGCGTCGCGTGCTCGAATTCCTTCGGGACTACCTCCGGCGCCACGGCTATCCGCCGACGATACGCGAGATCCGGACGGCGTTCGGCCTGCGGTCGAACCGCGGCGTCGTCGATCACCTCCGGGCGCTCGAGCGGAAGGGGAGCATACGGAGGCTGCCGGGAAGCTCGCGGGCGATCGCCATCTCCCTGCCGGACGGGGAAAACGTCGATAGCGCGGGAAAGGCCAAGGCGTATCCGGTCGCGGGCCGAGTCGCGGCGGGAAGGCCCGAGGAGGCGATCGAGGACGGAAGCGAAACGTTGCTCCTCGACGAACGGCTGTTCGGCGGGAAAGGGGATTTCGTTCTCGAGGTGAAGGGGGACAGCATGGCCGGAGCGCACATCGTTCCCGGCGATCTCGTCGTCGTGCGGAAGACCGCCTCGTGCGAAACGGGAAGCCTCGTCGTCGCGCTCGTCGACGGCGAGGCGACGGTGAAGCGCTACGTCCGGCGGGGCTCCCGCGTCGTTCTCGAGCCCGCGAATCCGGCCTATTCTCCGATCGTCCTCTCCGGGGGGAGCGCCTCCGCTTCGGTCCTCGGCACGGTCGTCGGGGTCATCCGGCGGTATCCGGGGCGCGGGCGGGCCTTTTCCCGTTGACTGGAGGGCCGCCGTTCGATAGATTGCATAGGCTTTTCGGGCGTCCCCATCGTCTAGCCCGGTTAGGACACCGCCCTTTCACGGCGGCAACACGGGTTCGAATCCCGTTGGGGACGCCATTTCATTGCGCCCGCAACCGGGTTCCCCGTCACAGCTTGACTTCGCAGGTATAAAAGAGAAAAATACTCCGTATTACAGCGACAATTAATTGGTATGATGAGCGGAGCGGAGGTAACCCATCATGAGGAAATGGCTCGTCGTGGCGCTGGTCGTGCCGCTCGGCTCGACCGTCCGCCCTGCCGGCGCGTACGGGCGGACATGGCATGTAAACGCCGCCGGAACAGGGGATGCGCCTTCGATTGCCGCCGCCCTCGACAGCTGCTCGGCGGGAGACAGCGTTCTCGTGGCGGCGGGAAACTATCAAATCGATTCCCATCTGTTGATCGATGAGCGGATCACGCTCGTGAGCGAAGCCGGAGCCGAAGCCACAGTTCTCGGACGCGCCGGCGCGCCGGTCCTCATTATGATCGGCAATGATTCGGTCCTCGAGGGATTTACCTTGGAGTCGATATATATCTCCGAGGGAGCGAGCTTCGGAAGCGGGGGCAGAATATCGAATAACATCCTCCGCGGGACCGGCGATCCGTACGAATTCGGCATGATTTTTTGGTTGTATGAGGGGATGACGATCTCGGGAAATTGCATCTATTCGTACGGGAGTGGCATCGCGCTTCAGGAGAGCTCCGGATTCATCTTCGTTCATAACACCATCACGGCCTGCGGGACCGCCCTCTCTCTCGACGGAACCTATCCCTGGAACACGATCCGAAACAATCTCGTTGTCGGGAACGACTACGGGATCAATTTGAGCGGGGGAGTAGTCGGGGAAGTTTCATGCAACAACGTTTTTGGCAACTCCATCGCCAACTACCTGCAGGGGACGGATCCCACGGGGACGAACGGCAATATAAGCGTCGATCCCCAGTTTTGCGCCGTCGATCCTCCGGGCTCCGGGAACTTTTTTCTCCAGAGCGACTCTCCCTGCGCCCCCGGCAATCATCCGGATGGAGCCCCGTGCGGACTCATCGGTGCCTCTCCTGTCGGGTGCCGGGATGTCTCAGTCGAGCGGACGAGTTGGGGTGCCATAAAGTCGATCTACCGCTGAGGACAGAGCGGGTTTCGCGATCCCGCTCCAACCGGGGCCGGCGCTCAACTTGTTCTTGGATCGAATCGACCGGCCGATTGCTTCATCCAGCTTCTTCCGTCAACGCGAATCAATAGCAATGCCGGAACCACACGTACACCATCGGGAGGCCGTAGGACTCTTCAAGACAGGCCACCTTGTCGCTCGGGATGTCAGGGTTGTAATCCCGGCATCTGAGAGGATATTGCATGCCGATGCTGTTGAACACGCAGCTCCACCATGCGGAGAGGCTCATGGTCGATGAAGATGTCACCCGAGGGCCCTCGATTTCATTGGGGAAGGAGGGGTTGCGTGGGGTCAGCCACAGTATCCCCGAAATCGTCTCGACGAGATTGTCGCCCCGCAGCTTCATGACCAGCACGCCGAGGCGCTCTCTTTCAGCCCGCGATTCGTAAAAGGCTATGCACGCCACGCGCGACTCTTGTCTGAGCGCCTGCACCCGCTTGAAATAGAACGAGTTGTCCTTGAAGAACTGCTGGGTGATCCCGATATCGGCGTAGCTCGACCTGATCCCGCGGAACAGCTCATCGGCCTGCTCATCCGAAAGAATGTGATAGTCAGGCTTGGTCTTGGATCCCTGAAAAGGGCTCAATCCGCTTTTCGCGCAGGAGCAGTGGATCAGCATGAGCATCAATAGCAGGGAAACTCCGCATGGACGGCGGCCGGCGAGTGTCATGATGACCTCCATTCCATGTGTCCGACGTTATGCGAATCCGTTCGACCCCAACCGCTTGCTCCCGAGGGTATCGCATGAATAGAGTTTGTCAAGGGCGATATCCGGCGGACGGATTCCATGGACTTTTCGCCGGCCGCGCGAGGACGAGACATATCATCGCGCGACGACGATCTTGCGCGTAAAGAGCCTGCCGCCCGCCTCGAGCCTCGCGAAATAGATCCCCGAAGAAACCTCGGCTCCCCGCTCGTTCCTTCCGTCCCACTGCGCGCTGTATTCGCCGGCGCTTCGCGCCTCGTTCACGAGAACGCGCACGAGCTCTCCGTTCACCGCGTACACGTCGAGGCGCACGTGCGAGGGCCCGGCGAGCGCGAAGGGGATGGAGACGGCCGGGTTCGTCGGATTGGGATAGGGCGCTTCGATGCCCGTTCTCTCGGGCGCGGGCCGGTCCGTCTTCAGCGCCTCGCGATCCGCGGGATCGTCCTTCGACGGCGAGGAGAGCGACACGGAGAAGGTATGCGCGGGAACGCCGCCGCCGAGCACGGTCGAGAGTTTCTTGCCCGCGACGAGCGAGAGCCCCGATCCGCTCCGGCCGATCGAGGCGCCTCGCATCACGGGGTCCGGCCCCGCGAACGCCGGGAGCGCGACGAGCAGCGGCGCGAGAAGGGCGATCCATTTTCGTTTCATGGCGCGATCACTCCTTGCGGGGATCGGGCGAACCGGGCTTGTCGCCGTATTCGTAGCGATACGTGATGCTGCTCGCGAGCCGGCCGAGCTTGTCGAACGTGTCGACGCGCGCCGGCAATCCGCGAACGTCGTACTCGAAAACCGTTTTCGAGGAGGTGCGGGCCGGAGGGTTCGACGAGACCGACTCCGCGAGGCGGTTTTCGGCGTCGTAGATATGAGCGAGCATCTGGACCATTTCGCCCGCCGCGTTGAACGCGACGGTCCTCACGAGCCTTCCCTCCGCGTCGTACGTGTTGCGCGTCGTCGAGAGGGGAGCGCCGCTCGCGGCGTAGCTCGACTGCTCGAGGAGGTTACCCGCGGCGTCGAAGGACGAGCGCGTCGAAGCCGCGACGGCGCCGCGGGCGTCGCGGACGACGGTTTCGACGGCCCTGCCGCGGTCGTCGTACGCGATCGACACCCGCTTGCTCGTCGCCTCGTCGGGCGAGTCGGTCGCGAGCTCGGTCATCTCCCCGCGGTCGCCGTAACGGTACGCGGTGCGGACGATGAGGCTTCCGTCCTCCCGCACGCTCTCGCTCGAAACGAGACGGTTCTCGGCGTCGTAGCGCATCGACGTCCTGAAATCGCCGACCACGGGCATGCCGGTGTTGCGCGTTTCGACGAGGAGCCCCGAGAGGTAGACGTATTGGACGCGGCGGGGAGCGGCTCCGTCGCGGTCGTACGATATCTGCTCGAGGATGTTGCCGCGATCGTCGAACCGCCACTCGGCGAGGCGCAGGGCGGGGCCGAGGGAGCCCGAGGCGTCGGGCACCGCGAGCCACGCCGAGCC
>JAGUZZ010000008.1:0-5081 GCA_020060525.1 bacterium
GAGCCGGGCGTCAGGATCGCGCGCGTGGCGTTCAGCCGCGCGCGCGTCGCGCGGGGCGACACGCTCACCGCGCTCGTCACGTGGGTCGCCGACGGACCGCGTTCATTTTCGAGCTACGTCGCGCACCTGCGGTTCGACACGGGGTACCCGAAGGGAGCGCTCCACGCTGATCTCTGGGGCAAGCCGTACCGCAAGATCCGCGAGCGCGTCGCGGGCGAGCGGTACCGGTTCAGGATAGACTTCCAGCCGCTCGGCGGCCTCTTCCCGCCTGACGAGTGGCCGCCCCTGCGGGAGATCCGCGACCGGGCGACCTTCGCCGTGCCGCGGGACGTCGCGCCCGGCAGGTACCGGGTCTACCTCAGAATGGCCGAGCGGCCGCAGTATCCGAACTACGTGCTCGCCGACATCCTCACGGACGACGATTTCTACCGCGGGGCCGACGTGGGCGGGATCGAAATAGAATAGAAAGGCCGGGTGCAGTGTCCTCTCTCACCAAACGCGCCGTCATCCTCATCGCCTGCCGGGTCATGAACTACGGCGTGCTCATCCTCTCCCCCATCTTTCTCGTCCGCATCTTCGACATGCGGTCGTACGGGCAGTACCGGGAGTTCGTCATCTACGCGATGCTCCTCTCGGGAATCATCGGCTTCGGCGCCAACACGAACCTCCTCTTCTTCATCCCGAAGTACCCGTCGAAGGAGCGCCAGAGCGTCACGGGCACGGCGCTTTTCATACTGCTCACGTCGATCGTCGGCTGCGTCGCGATCCTGATCGCGGGAGATCTCATCAGGGGAAAGGCGAGCTACGATTTCGTCCTTCCGCTCGTCGCCTACGTTTTCTTCTTTATCAATCTCGATTTTTACGAGCACTACTGGCTCGGGAAAAAGCGGTCCGACTACGTGCTCTACTACTCGACGGCGCGGATCGCCGTTCGCACGATCGCCGTCATCGTCGCGGCTTACGCGACGCGAAACGTCTGGAGCGTTCTGTGGTCGATGATCGCGGTCGAAGCCGCGAAATGCGTCTTCATGCTCGCGATCTTCAGAAGGTCTTTCGTCCGCGCGCTCGACGGGCCGCTCGTGCGCGAGCAGCTTCGATTCATCATTCCAATCGGGTCGTCGGCCATCATCACCTTGGTCAACAGCCAGCTCGCCAACTTCACAATCTCGCTCAAAATGGGGGTCGAGAGTCTCGCCCTCTACTCGATCGGCAACCACCAGATCCCGGTCATCAACATCATCCGGTCGAGCGTCATGGACGTTCTCTTCCCCGAGATGACGCAGACCGACGACGCGGGCCGCCTCTCGCTCTGGCGCCGGGCGAACGTCGTATTCTGTTTCCTCATCTTCCCCGTATACGCCGTCTTCTTCTATTTCGCGCCGACCTTCATCGAGATCCTTTTCACGGCGAAGTATCTCGCCGCGGTGCCGCTCTTCCGCATCTACCTCACGGTCATTCTGCTCCAGTGCTTCGAAATGGGGACGCCGCTCCGCGCCATCAACCGCAACGTCTACTTCATCGTCGGGAGCGCGATCACGCTTCTCGTCAACATAGGCTTCATCGTCGCGTTCTTCGGGCTCCTCGGATTCCTGACGCCGGGAATGGCCTACATACTCGGTGAAATGTCGGCGGTCCTCTACCTCGGGCGGATGATCCTCGGCCTCTACCGCCTCGAGCTGCGGGAGCTCTTCCTCTGGAGAAAGGTGCTTCGGATCGCGGGGGCGTGCGTTCTGTCGGCGCCGGTGCTCTTCGCGAGCCGGCTCGTCGGTCTCGCAAAAGTGCCTGAGGCGGTTGTCCTCTCGATCGCCTATATCGCGGCCTATTTCGCGATCATCCGCTCGTTCCGCATAGAAGAAGTCGCCCTGCTCGTCGAGAAGGCGAGAAAGCGCGTGCTCCCGGGAGCGAGGCGCCGGCCGCTCTCCTAGCCGCGAAACAGATCCGCCGGATCGAGAGAGCTCTTGACGACAGAGGCGCGCCCGCCCTCGACCGCGCAAGCGGCCGCGTACATCGGATCGGGCGGGCAATCGAAGACCTCTCCCGCCCCGAATCGCGCGATGGGCGCTTCCAGCGCGCCGGGCAAGCCCTCCCCTCCGAGCTTTCCCAGCGCCTCGATCCGCGTCCACCAATCGTAGAAGAAATCCCTCGCCCCGCCGCCCGAGAGGGACGCAAAGACACCTTGCACGCATGACGGTAGCGACGTCGATCCGATGCACGCTCCGCTCGGGGCTTCTCCGCGATATTCGACGTCGACGCCGACTTCGCGGTCGAGCGTGAAGGCATAGAGGGCGAGGTCTCGCGAGGAGCTCTTGCTGAAGAGCAGCCGCGGCTCCTCGTGCCGGACGGCGAGACGGGGTTTTCCATGGGGTCCGTAGTCGAAAACAATCCCCCGCGGTTCCACGCCGAGGGCGCCCGCGAGCAGATGCCGCAGGATACCCCTCCCGGCCACATAGCAATCGCGGTCCGCTTCGAGATGAAACCTCCCCGCGCGAATCAGCTCATCGGGCGACAACGTTCTGGCGAGGGAAGCGAGCGCCGCCTCGCCGACGGCGAGGCGCGCGCGGACGAGGCGCACCTCGTCGGGACGGAGGACGAGCCTCGCGGGCGCGGGAAGCCATTCGCGTCTGTTGTCGACCATGCGGTGTCGCGCTGCGTCAGCTCTCGAGTCGCGCCTTTTCCAATGCCCGGTTCAGCTTTTCGGCGAGCACGCGAACGTTGGGCTCGACGAGAATGTCCCTGTGCGAGGCGGGGACCATCTCGATCTCGACTCCTCCGGACGTTCTTTTTCCCCAGAAGGATCTGGGATCCCGGTCGATCTCCGCGGTCGCCTGGAAGAACGTTATAACGCCGGGGTAGATCGAAGGTCTGTATCTCCGCTCCGCCTCGCCGTGGATTCTCGGCAGGCATTGATTTATGTAGATCTCCCGCGCGATGCCGGGCACGGGATGCCCGAGGCGGAGCGAAAGCGCCGCCGTCATACCCGCGAGGCGAAGCTTCGTTTTGGCCGCACGCATCCGCGCGTGCTTCGCGAGATACGAGGCTTTCTCGCGCAGTCCGCCCTTCATGAGGCTGCTCACGTGCTTCCCCATCTTCTCTCCGGCCGTGAGCGGACTCTGCGGCGCCCAGTAGCTGTCGAGAACGGCGAGCATGCCGACTTTCTCGCCGGCGGCGTGGAGCTGATTCGCGATCTCGAGGGCTATGTACGCGCCGAGGCAGCGCCCCCCGACGTAATAGGGGCCTTTCGGCTGGACGGTCTTCATCTCGCGTATATATCGAGCGGCCATATCCTCGACGCGCCTCAGAGGCGCTTTCCTGCCGTCGAGGCCTATCGCCTGCAGGCCATAGAAAGGCTGATCCGGACCAAGGTGATCCGAAAGCTCGCGGTAAAAGAAAACGCCGCCGCCGTATGCATGAACGAAGAAGAGCGGCAACTTCGCGCCGAGAGGCTGGATCGGCACGAGCGCGCCCTCGACGTCGGCGTGTCCCTCGCTCCGCACTCTTGTTGCGAGCTCTGCGATCGTCGGGGATTTGAAGATCGCCGCGAGCGGCATCGCCGTCCCGAAGGCGCGCGTGATCTCGGCGAAGAGCCTCACGGCGAGAAGCGAATGGCCGCCGAGATCGAAGAAGTTGTCGGTGACGCCGATCGGGCGGAATCCGAGAACCCGCTCCCAGATGTGGACAAGCTGCATCTCGACCTCGTTCCTCGGGGCTACGGTAGCGCGGTTTTCGTCCCGCGCGATGTCGGGCTCGGGGAGAGCCTCGCGGTCGAGCTTGCCGTTACGCGTGAGAGGGAACTCCTCGAGCGCGACAAACGCCGAGGGAACCATGTAGTCGGGGAGTCTATCCTTGAGGAACCTTCTCAAATCGATGCTCAAGCTCGCTGTCGCATAGTCAGTTAGAACATATGCTACGAGGCGTTTCGCGCTCGGGCCATCCGTCTTCGCCAGAACGACCGCTTCCTTCACGGACGGGTGCCGCTCGAGGGTTCTCTCGATCTCGCCGGGCTCGACTCGAAAGCCTCGAACCTTGACCTGATAGTCGGTGCGTCCGACGAACTCGATGGAGCCGTCGCCGAGGAATCGGGCTCGATCGCCGGTGCGGTAGAGGAGCTCGCCGCGGTTGCCGTTCAGCGTGTCCTCGACAAAACGCTCCGCGGTGAGATCGGGGCGCTTGAGGTATCCGCGCGAGAGGCCTTCGCCGCCTATGTAGATCTCTCCCGCCACGCCTAAGGGCACGGGACGGAAGGAGGAATCGAGCAGATAGACGCGCGAGTTCTGAACCGGCCTCCCGATCGGCGTGATCCGGTCGGAAGCGCCGTCCGCTCGAACGTCGTAGAGGGTCGAGCAGATCGTCGTCTCGGTCGGCCCGTAGCCGTTGATGATCGCGAGGCCCGGCACGTTCTTCATAATTGCGGCAAGCAGCTTTTCGTTGATCGGCTCGACGCCGACGAGAAGGCGCTTGATCGATAGCGACCCCGGATGCGATTCGGCCCAAGCAAGAAGATCTCCTAGCATGAGCGGCGGCACGTAGGCGCTCGCTATACGGTGTTCGGCCAGCCACGGGAGAAAGACGCCGCTGTCGAATCGTATGGCGTCGGAGGCTATATGAAGCTCGCCTCCCGCGAGCAGCGCCGAAAAGATCTCGTACACCGAGACGTCGAAGCTGTAGCTCGTCCAAAGACTGCATCTTTCGCCGGCCGCGATTTTCGCCCGCCGGTCGAAATCGGCGAGGAGGTTGAGGACGCTCGCATGGCGGCAACACACACCCTTCGGCTTCCCCGTCGATCCCGAGGTGTAGATGATATATGCGAGATCCTCGCCGCCCGGCAAGGGATCGAGAGGCGCCGCCGATTCGCCGGCGACCTCCCCCCATCCCGCATCGAGCTCTATCGCATGTGCGCCGTGAGGCGGGAGTGAGGCCGCGGGCGCCGCGGCCGTCAACAGCACCGGCGCCGCCGTGTCCTCGAGCATGAAGGCGAGCCGCTCCCGGGGATAGCCGGGATCGAGGGGCACGTAGGCGCCCCCCGCCTTCATCGCCGCGAGCAGGGCGACGGCGAGATCGGGCGTTCGATCCAGATCGGAAGA
>JAGUZZ010000324.1:0-7672 GCA_020060525.1 bacterium
GAGCCGCACCGCCGCGGCGCCGCGCGCCGGCGCCTCCGTGGCGCCCACCGCGAAGGACATCGTCGTCGACGGGTTGAAGGGATTCGGCCAGTTCTGGGCGAGGAACGATCCCGGAGGCCGCGGCGCCGCGCCGGAGAGATCGTCCACGGTGTACGAGACGAAACCGCTCCAGCGTCCCCGGTCTCCCTCGGAGTCGATACCGCGCACCTGATAGAGATACGTGCCGAGCTCGGTCGGCCACCTATGATACCGCGTATCCGCGAGTCCGCTCGCGAGCACGACGCGCCCGTCGTACGCGGCGGTCGGCTCGATGAGATCGACGTAGAACCCCTCGTTGTTGACGCTTGCGTCGGTTTCGTAGATGAAACGAATGAGAACGAAGCCGCTCCCCTGCAGAATGGCCTCCGAGAGATCGAAGGTGGCGGACACCCATCCCCCCGAGCTCCCCGTGATGCCGTTCCCGCGGTTGGCGCCGTTCGGATCGTAGTTCGTGGTGCGGTTGCCGGGCGCCGTCTTCCAGGTCAAACCCTGATCGACGCTCGTTTCGAGGTAGGCGTAATCCCAGTTCGATTCGATGTCGTACCAGAGCCGGCAGGAGAGGATCTCCGGAAACGACGTCAGGTAGGGGTGCGCCATGGCGAGCGCGTTGCGCATGTTGTCTCCTCGTCCCGAGTACCAGCTCGAAAGCCCCGCCGCCGCGCGCGCCGTCGAGAGGGAGAATCCGTCCGGGGTCCAGAGCGTGTCCCCCGCCTCGCAGCTGTCGACCGCGCCGTGGAAGTTGCGGTATTCGACGAGCTCGTAGGAGAGCGCCGGATTGGGATCGGCGCCCTCGTGCGGCTGCCACGAAATCTCGTACGACGGAGGGTCGAGCGCCGCGATCTCGTTCATGACGGGCTCGAGCGGGCCGAGCACGCGGCGCGGGTTGTCCGCGTACTCGAGAAGACGCAGATTGAGCTCGAGCATCTTGTTGAACGTCGGCAGGATGAGCGACTCGGGCGGCGCGAATCCCCCTTGCTCGTAGGTGTTGAGCTCGACGGTGAAGCTGATGATCCGGTTCTTGGCCGCCGTCTCGCCGTACATCCAGTCGTCGCTCCCGCCGTTCGTGAAATAGATCGCCCCCGTCGCGGGGTTGCCGGGCAGATACCCGTTCCCCGAGGCGAGCGAGTCCCCGAGCGCGGAGAAGAGGTCCTGATCTTCGGTGAAGAGCGGCGCGTAGTCCCACGGATAGAGGATGAGCTCGCCGTACGAATGGTAGGAGAGGTTCATCGCGAACTCGCGGGCCGCGCAGAAGTCCCTGACGGCCTGCGTCTCGGGCTCGCTGAAAGGCGCCGTGCCGCGGTACAGCACCGAGGAGGGCGTCGGGGAGCTTCCGACGTTGTCGTAGCCCCACATGTATCCGAAGTTCCGGTTGAGGTCGACGCCGTAGCTGCCGTCGCCGTTCGGGCGGCGGTTCTTCCGCCACCACGTGTAGGAGGCGCCGCCGTGGTTCGCCTGCACGTAGACGTGGCCGTCGGGGTTGATCATCGGCGCGATCCAGATCTCGCGCTCGTCGACGATCGCCGCGACGCGCGGGTCGGCGTAGTGCTCGAGAAGATACTTCGCGAACCGCATCGGCACGTCCACCGACATGAGCTCGCGGGCGTGGAGGCAGCCGAAGATGAAGACCTCGGGCTCCTCCTCGTCGAGGACGGCGTTGTCCGATATCTTGATCGCCCGTATGAATCGCCCCTCGATGCTCGTCCCGATCGTGTCGATGCGCGCGAGCGCGGGGAACCGCGCGGCGAGAGAATCCATCGCGGCCTGCATCTCCGCGTACGTGTAGTAGGCGCCGAGGTTGGCGTCGATCTCCGAGGGCGCGGCGAGAGAGGCGCGATCGAGCACCGAGACCGCGATCCCGAGAGACGAGATCCACGCGAGCTGCTCGTCCGTGACGGCGAGATCGGCCAGCCCGTCCGGCCGGACCGAAAGTATGTCGACGCCGCGCGCGACGAGGGCCCGCTGGTCGAGCCCCTTGCCGAGCCGCACGCGCACGAGGGCGGTCGCGTCCTCGGCGGCGGAGAGCGGGATGGAGACGAAAAGCAGGGCGACCGACAGGATGAGCGTTGCGACGTGTATCCGTTTCACTCGAGCCTCCCTGAATGAGCGCCGAAGCGATCTCGCCCCCGCGGGATGAACGGGCGATTCGACGCTATAGTGTAACATATTCGTTCAAAAGACGATAGTCGAATGCGGCAGAAGGCCGCCGGCGGCACCTTCCTCTTGATTTTTTCCCGCCGCCCCGCTACCTTTCATCTTCCCGACGGAAACGGACGATCGAAAGGACGCGCCATGGTCACCTATCGATATTCATGCGAGAAATGCGGACATGAGTTCGACTTCGACCAGAGGATCACCGATCCGCCCCGGAAGCGCTGCCCGAAGTGCCGGGGAAGCGTCTATCGCGTCATCCATCCGGTGGGGCATATCCTCAAGGGGAGCGGCTTTTACACGACCGATTACTGCCGGAAGGATTTCAAGAAGAAGGAGACCGAGGAAAAGACGGGCTCCGGGAGCGCGCCCGACCACGACTCGAAGAAGCACAAGGAGCCGAAGAAGAAGGACGGCTAATCGCGCCCGCGGCGCCCCGAAGCGAACGAAAAGCGGCCCTCCCGCCGGGGAGGGCCGCTTCATGTTCAAGGCCGCTCGGTTTCGTCCTCGCGGCAGGGGCAGCCGGCGCGGGTCCGCCCGCGAAGCGTCCCCGGTCCGCGGGGGCTACTCCGTATGCACGGCTCCCGAGGTGTCCCCCTTGCACACGTGACCTTTGTACTCCTTGAGCGCCGCCTCGATGATCCCCGCCGCCTTGTCGATCTCTTCCTTCGACACGATGAGCGGCGGACGGAAACGGATCGTTTTCGTCCCGCACTTGAGGACGAGGAGGCCGTGCTTGATGATCGTCGTGAGCAGCGCGTCCCGGCAGGCCGAGTCGGGCAGATCGAACGCGCAGAAAATACCGAGACCGCGCGCGTTCGAAACGAGATCCGGCCAGCGCTTCTCGAGGTCGCCGAGGTGCTTCTGAAGCACGGTTCCCATCTTCGCCGCGTTGTCGACGAGCTTCTCCTCGTCGATGATCTCGAGGATGCGTTTGGCGCGGTACATGTCGACGAGGTTGCCGCCCCACGTCGAGTTGATGCGGCTCGAAACCTTGAAGACGCTGTCGACCTCGTTCAGCCGGTCGCTCGCCATGATGCCGCAGATCTGCGCCTTCTTGCCGAAGGCGAGGATATCCGGCTGGACGCCGAAATGCTGCCAGCACCACATCTTTCCGGTGGCGCCGACGCCGGTCTGGACCTCGTCGAACACGAGGATCGCCTCGCGCTCGTCGGCGATCCGGCGAAGCTCCCGGAGAAACTCGCCGCGGAAGTGGTTGTCCCCTCCCTCGCCCTGAATCGGCTCGATGATGATCGCGGCGATGTCGTCCTTGTTGTCGGCGAACGCCTTCTCGATCGCGGCGACGGCCCGCTTTTCGGCGGCGACGACGGCGTCGAGGTTCTTCTCGAGCGGGAAGACGACCTTCGGATTCTCGATGCGCGGCCACTTGAACTTCGGGAAGTAGTTCGTCTTCGCGGGATCGGTGTTCGTGAGCGAGAGCGTATATCCCGTGCGCCCGTGGAACGCCTCGCGGAAGTGGACGACCTGCGTCCCCTTCTCCTCCTTGTAGCCGCGCGCGAAGTTCTTGCGGACTTTCCAGTCGAAAGCGGCCTTCAGCGCGTTTTCGACGCCGAGCGCGCCGCCGTCGATGAAGAAGAGGTTCGGGAGCCCCGGCGGCACGGCGATGCGGGCGAAGGTGTCGACGAACTCGGCCATCTCGATGGTGTAGAGGTCCGAGTTCGACGGCTTCAAGATCGCGATCTCGCCGAGCCGCTTGTGGAACTCCTTTTCCTTGAGGCCGGGGTGGTTGTGGCCGAGCGCGTTCGAGGCGAAATAGGTGAAGAAGTCGAGGTACTCAGTTCCGGTCGCCTTGTCGACCATGTAGGTCCCGTGGCTCCGGTCCATGTCGAGGACGAAGGGGAATCCGTCGACGAGCATGTGCTTGGCGAGGCTCGAATGAACCTCCGTCGGGGCGATCTTTGCCGTACCATGGGGCTTTCCGCAGCTCATGAACCACCTCTCTGGTTTAATTGATTTATCAGCAATTGGTTAAAAACCAAATTCGATGCCGTTTACGAGAGCCGACGCTCGGGCAATATATCAACTATTGTTCGATATTTCAACTATTTTTTCCCCCGCGGGGGCGGACGGCAAACGAGAGGGGGCGGGAGAGAAAATCTCCGCCGCCCCCGATCCCGGGCTGAGATGGACAGCCCTCACGCACCCAAGCCGCTGGAATCCTCAGTAACGGTATTCGGGAAAACGCTCGATATTCTCGCGCTTGTCTTCCGGCCGGAACGTCCTCGTCTCGACGATCGTCGAGTTTTCGTCGAACGTGAACTCGAGACCGAGCTCGTGATACGTCCACCGCTCGACGACGCGGCCCGCGCACCGCTCCCGTATCCGGTGCACGGGATATCCGTGCTCCTCGTAGACGGCGAGCTTGTCGTTCCGAAGCTGGGTGACGTAGTACGTGGAACGGGCCAGATTACGGCCTCGCATGCCCTTGCCGGCGGTGACCGCCTCGACGGCGGTTGCTGCGAGCAGGGCCGCGAGTGCCGTGAGGAGAATGATGCGCTTGACCATTTCCCCCACATCCTTTCGCTGTTGCGGACCTACGATGCTTTACTTGCCGCCCTGCATGGTACTATTGTACCATATTCAACCTTGTCGTTTCAAGGCGCTCCTCGGCGCTTCGAGAGGTTTCTCATGGTTCCGGCCCCTGCCCCCGGCGCGAAATCCGCCATCCCGGTCCCCGCGATGAGGGCGCTCCTCGTGCTGCTCTTCGTCATCTGGGCGAACTCGTTCACGGCGATCAAGTATCTCCTCGAGACCCTCGACCCCATGGAGCTCGTTCTCGCGCGGTTCCTCCCGGTCTCGGTCTTCTGCCTGCTGTTTCTCGCGATCTCGCCCTCCCGGCGCAGGGATACCGTTTCGATACTCCGAGCGGCGCCTCTCCGGGCGATCGCGATGGGGCTCACCGGGGTGGCGGGCTACAACTTTTTCCTCTATACCGGACAGGGCGGCGTGAAACCGGGGGCGGCCTCTCTCCTCACGACCCTCTCCCCGCTCTTCATCCTCGTGCTCGCGATCCTGTTTCTCAGGGAGCGGGTTCCGCTGCGCCGCGCGCTCGGGATCGTGGTCGCGTTCGCGGGGCTGTTTTTCGTCGTGCGCTGGGGGCGCGTGGGGCTCGCGGGCGTCGCCTCCGTCGAGAACGCCGAGCTCCGCTACGTCCTCATCACGGCGCTCGCTCCGCTCTCATGGTCGGTCTACACGATCGTCGGGAAGAACCTCCTTCGCCGGTCCTCCCCCGTCGTCGTCACCTACCTCACGCTCGTCATCGGCACCGTGCCGTTCCTCGCCCTCGCCGACGCCGGTTTCTTCCGGACGGTCGCGGCCTTCTCGTGGCAGCAGTGGGCCGCCCTCGCGCACCTTTCGGTGCTGTGCACGATCGTGGGGTTCCTCATATGGGTCGCCGCCCTCTCCCGTCTCCCCGCGACGGAGGTCGCCTCCTACGTCTACCTCAACCCCCCGCTCGCCGCGCTCTTCGGCTGGTTCTTCTTCGGAGAAGAGATTACCGGCTGGTTTCTCCTCGGGAGCGCGGTCGTGCTCGCCGGCCTGTGGCTCGCGCAAGGAAACGGCGCGAGAGATAGAAATTGAGATATGCGCCGGCGATCCCCGGATAAAATGCACGACGGCACGTTGACACCTTCGCGAAACGGGGGTATAATGGAAATGGAGGTCCCTGCTGAAACAGTGCTGGCGGGTTGTCTTGGAAAAAAATTAACCGCGGGCTCAGCTCTTGAATAAAGAGATGTGTCCCAGGACATCCCCCCCACTTTCCGGCGGGGACTTTTTTTGCCCCGGGGGGATTTCCCCGCGATCAGGCGGTTCGTTGAGGCGCGGATGAGAGCGCGCGGACGTCTACTCTTCCCAGTTGTCGACGTTTCCGTCGACGATGTAGATGTAGCGCTTCTTCGTTTTCTGGCGGACGTCCTTGTAGATCCACTGCTCCTGAACGCTTCCGCCGAGCTCGATGCTCTTCATCTCGTCGGGGAATCCCCACGATTCGAGCGCGGCATCCCGCTTCATGCCCTTGAAGAGCTGGTGGTCGAAGATCGCCTTGGCGGTCTTCTTGCCGTACTTGCGGAGGTTCATGCGGTAGCGGTATTCGGGGTTGTGGAACCAGAAGAGCCGGTTCAGCTTTTCCTCGATGGACTGCATCGTGAGCGGCCTCTCGAGCTCGAGGCCGTGGCGGATGCGGCGGCGGCCCGGACCTTCGACGGTGACGGCGCCGTTCCAGTGGAGATCGAGGCTCACGATCTTGACCTTGACGTCGCGGTCGATGACCCCTTCGGGGCCGAGATCGATCAGGAGGGCTCTCGTCCACGACGTCCTGCCGACGTAGGTATCCTCGAGCTTGTCGATCTCCTGAATGGGGATATCCTTCTTCACGACCTTGTCGACGGTGCCGCATCCGGAGACGGCGAGCACGATAACACAGGCCAGAATCGATAACGTCGATCTCATTGCCGCGAATCCCTCCTTGACGTCCGTGGTTCGAGTATGTCGAAAAGATAGAGAGCTTAGGCCATTAAATCAAGCCATTTTCTAGCCGATGCCCCGCAGGTGCCGGAGCACCATCCCGCGCCCCGCCGGGTCGAGGTCGAGCGCCACGAGATCGAAGCGATACTCCCTCGCGCCCCGCGCTTCGGGAGCTCCGGCGAGGTAGCGGCCCGCCGCCTGCCGCAGGCGCCGAAGCTGGCCGGGATGAACCGACTCGAGCGCTCCGCCGAACCGGTCGCCGCGCCGCAGCTTCACCTCGACGAAGGCGACGCAGGGGCCGTCCCGAACGACGAGATCGATCTCGAGATGTCCCGCGCGCACGTTGCGCCCGATGACCGCGCATCCGGCGAGCTCGAGGTACTCGGCCGCGATCCGCTCGCCGCGTCTCCCGGCCCCCGCGTTCCCGTCCGCCACCGCCGCCCCTTTCCGGAACCACGCGCCCCGCTCACCGCTCCCGCGGCCCCCCGCCGTCCCATTCCAATCGAAGCTGCTCCCGGATCCGGAAGCTCATCCGGTGGATCTCCGTCCGGCCTCGGAGCCGTATCGCCTCTATATGCTCCCGCGTGCCGTATCCCTTGTTCTTCGTGAAGCCGTAGCCGCCGTAGCGCTCGGCTCGCTCGCGCATGATGCGGTCCCTCGTGACCTTGGCGACGATCGAGGCCGCCGCGACGACGAAGCTCTTCCGGTCCCCCCCGGGGATCGCCGCGACGGGGTACGCCACGGCCGGCGCGTGGATCCCGTCGACGAGAACGAGATCGGGCGCCACGGAGAGCCCCTCGACCGCCGCACGCATGGCGGCGAGCGTCGCCCGCAGGATGTTCATGCGGTCGATCTCGTCCGGCTCGAGCACGCCGATCCCGAAGGCGGCGCATCGTTCGACGATGACGTCGTGGAGCCGCTCCCGCTCGCGCTCGGCGAGGAGCTTGGAATCGCGGACGCGCGAGAGGGCCTCGCACGGCTCGCACACGACGGCGGCGGC
>JAGUZZ010000265.1:0-4156 GCA_020060525.1 bacterium
CTCTTCAACACGTGGGCCGTGAGCCTCGTCATATCGCTCTCGGACGGCAGGAATCCGCTGCACGTATGGCGGCAGAACTACATGTGGAACTTCTTCCACATCCTCGCGTTCATCCCGGTCGGCGCGATCATCGCGCTCCTCTATCAGAACTCGGGCGTCTGGACGATCGCGCTCCTCATCATTCCGCTCTTCCTCGCGCGCTATTCGTTCCAGCTCTACCTCGACATGCGCGAGGCGCACATCAACACCGTCGCCGCGCTCACGAGCGCGATCGACGCCTCGGATCCTTTTACGCACGGCCACTCCTTCCGCGTGTCGCGCTACGCGCTGCGCGTCGGACGGGAAATGGGCCTCTCGTCGCGGGACTTGGAGATGCTCGAGTACGCGGGGCTCCTGCACGACATCGGCAAGATCGCGATCCAGAACGACATCCTCCTCAAGGTGGGTCCGCTCACAGAGGAGGAGTGGCGTTCGCTCAAGGCGCACCCGAACATCGGCGCCGACATCGTCGAACAGCTCAAGTTCCTCCGCGAGGCGGCGGAAGTGATCCGGAGCCACCACGAGCGACCCGACGGCACGGGCTATCCGCGCGGCATGCGGGGCGAGGAGGTCCCGCTCGCGGCGCGCATCCTGAACGTCGTCGACGCCTTCGACGCCATGACCTCGGACCGGCCGTACCGCAAGGCGCTCCCCGTCGAGCGCGTGATCGAGGAGCTCGAGACCTACCGGGGAATGCAGTTCGACGCGGAAGTGACCGACATCATCCTCGATCTTCACGGGAAAGGCGAGTTCCGGATCATCGTCGAGACGGACGCGACGACCGAGATCTACGACTCGCTCGTCGAGCACGTTCAGGTCTGATCCCCCGGCCCTCGCCGGCGGTCCGCGGGGCGCGGCGCCGCGCGGGTTTCGCCTTTCACCGCCGCGTTCACCGGCGGATTCACCGGCAGATTTCGCTCTCACCAGGCGGCCGATTCGGGTATAATGCCCGCGTCCCGGCAATCGTCGTTTCCCGGTCGCTATCGAGGAGGAACAGGTGGGCTCGAGGTATCGTGAATCGGGCGTCGATATCGACGCCGCGAACAGGGCTAAAAAACGCATCGCCGCGCTCGCGCGCGAGACGTGGGGACCGGAGGTTCTCTCCGAGATCGGCAACTTCGGCGGACTCTTCGCGATGCCGGGCGGCATGGCGAAACCGGTGCTCGTCTCGAGCGTCGACGGCGTCGTGACGAAGCTCAAGGTCGCCTTTCTCGCGGGCAGGCACGACACGGTCGGCGAGGACCTCGTCAACCATTGCGTGAACGATATCCTCGTGCAGGGAGCCGAGCCGCTCTTTTTCCTCGATTACGTGGCCTCGGGCGTCCTCGATCCGGCCGTCGTCGCCGACGTGATCAAGGGGCTCGCCCGCGGCTGCCGGGAAAACGGCTGCGCGCTCATCGGCGGCGAAACCGCCGAGATGCCCGGATTCTACGAGACGGGCGAATACGATCTCGCCGGCTGCATCGTCGGCGTCGTCGACCTGCCTCGGCTCATCGACGGGCGTTCGATCGCGCCGGGCGATGCGATCTGGGCGTTTCCCTCGAGCGGCCTCCATACGAACGGCTACAGCCTCGCGCGGAAAATCGTCTTCGAGGAGCAGAAGCTCTCGGTCGACGACGAGATTCCCGGCACCGGAGCGACGGCCGGCGAGGCGCTGCTCGCCGTGCACCGGAGCTACCTCCCCGAGATCCGGGATCTTCGCTCCCGAGCGGAGGTCAAGGGTCTCGCGCATATTACGGGAGGCGGTCTTCTCGAGAACGTTCCCCGCATACTGCCGCGGGGGACGGCCGTCGAGATCGACGTCTCCTCGTGGGAGGTGCCGCCGCTGTTCCGGTATCTCAAGGAGCGCGGCCGCGTCGAGTGGGAGGAGATGTACCGCGTGTTCAACGCGGGCGTCGGCATGGTCGTCATCGTCGGATCCGGGAGCGGCGAGGCGATGCGTTCCGGCAAGTTCCGCTGGAAGCCGTTTCCGATCGGAACGGTCGTCCCGGGAGATCGAGTCGTTCATCTGAAAAACGTTCCCGCACGCTGAAGGCGCCGTTTCGGGCGCGCGCCGGGCGGCCGGCGCGCGCGGGCGCGAAAAAGCGAGGTGGTCCATGCGCGCAGAGATACGGCCGCGCGTCGTCGTGAGCCGGTGCATCGAGTTCGACCGCTGCCGGTACAACGGCGACATGATATCGAGCGACGTCGTCCGGGCTCTCAAGAAACACGTCGACTTCGAGCCCGTGTGCGCCGAGGTAGAGATCGGCCTCGGCGTGCCGCGGGATCCGATCCGCGTCGCGACCTTCGACGGGGAGCTGCGGCTCGTGCAGCCATCGACGGAGCTCGACGTCACGGACAGGATGAAGAGCTTCGCCGCCTCGTACCTCGCCTCCGTCGGCGTCGTGGACGGATTTCTCCTCAAGAGCCGCTCTCCCTCGTGCGGCATCAAGGACGTGAAGGTGTTTCCCGGGCTCGCGAAGCAAGCCGCGGTCGCCCGGGGCGCGGGGTTCTTCGGGGCGGCGGTTCTCGAGCGCTTCGCCGGGCGGCCGGTCGAGGACGAGGCGCGCCTCACGAACTTCCGCATCCGCGAGCATTACCTCACGGCTCTCTGGGCGCTCGCGCGGTTCCGCGCGGCGCGCGAGGCGGGAGGGATGCGCGATCTCGTCGACTTCCACTCGAGGAACAAGCTGCTCCTTATGGCGTACAACCAAACCGCGATGCGATCGCTCGGGCGCGTCGTCGCGAACCCCGAGCATAAAGGGGTCGCCGAGGCGTTCGCCGCCTACGAGGCGGAGCTCCGCGGCGCGCTCGCGAAACCTTCTCGATTCACCTCGAACATCAACGTGCTCATGCACGCGCTCGGGTATTTCTCGGACGGAATCTCTCCCTCCGAGCGGAAGCACTTCCTCGGCGCGCTCGAGCGCTACCGCGCGGAAAAGATTCCCCTGAGCGCGGCGATCGCCGTCGTGACGGCGTGGCTCGCCCGGTTCGACGTGCCCTACCTCGCGCAGCAGACCTTCTTCGAGCCCTATCCCGAGGAGCTCGTCGAGATAACGGACTCGGGCAAGGGAAGGGATCTCTAGATGGCGCGGCGCGTCATCGTCACGGGGGGCACCGGATTCATCGGCCGGGCGCTCGTCGGCCTGCTCGCCGAGCGGGGCTACGACGTCGTCGTCCTTTCGCGAAACCCCGCCCGCGTGCCGGAGATCTTCGGCGGAAAAGCCCGCGGCGGGCCTTGGGACGGCGCGTCCGCCGGGCGCTGGCTCTCGTACGCCGACGGCGCCTACGCCGTCGTCAACCTCGCCGGCGACAACATAGCCGAGGGGCGCTGGAGCGCGGCGAAAAAGGAGCGGATCCTCCGAAGCAGGCTGGAGGCGGGAGCGGCGGTGCTCGAGGCCGTGACGGGCGCGGCCTCGCGGCCGGCCGTCGTCGTGCAGGGGTCGGCGGTCGGCTATTACGGAAGCCGCGGAGAGGAGCTCCTCGACGAGCTGAGCGCGAAGGGCGAGGGGTTTCTCTCGGACGTCTGCTCGTCGTGGGAACGATCGACGGCCGGCGTCGAGGGGCTCGGATCGCGCCGCGTCGTCATCCGCACGGCCCCCGTTCTCGGAGCGCGCGGGGGGTTTCTCGATCGCGTCGTGCCGATGTTCCGCCGCTACCTCGGCGGGGTCGTCGGCGGCGGCTCGGCGTGGATGCCGTGGATAGATCTCGAGGACGAGGCGGCGGCGATCGTGTTCCTCATGGAGCGCGAGGATCTCGCCGGCGCGTTCAACCTCTCGTCGCCGAACCCCGCGCGGAGCCGTGATTTCTACCGGACCCTCGCGCGCGTTCTTCGGCGTCCCGCGGCGCTTCGCATCCCGGCGTTCGCGCTGCGCGCGCTGCTCGGCGAGGTCGCGGACGAGCTCATTCTCGCCGGCCAGCGGGTCGTTCCGCGGAGACTGCTCGACGCCGGTTTCCGCTTCGGCAGCCCGGAGCTCGAAGCGGCGCTACGGCGGTATTTCTGAGGCGCCGGCTCCGGCCGGCGCCCGCGGCGGACACCATGGCGGAACCGGTTCAGCACGAGCGCGTCATGCGGCTCAACGCTCGGAGCGTTCGAGCCCGCCGCTTCGTCCTCTACTGGATGCAGAGCGCTCAGCGC
>JAGUZZ010000343.1:0-14221 GCA_020060525.1 bacterium
GAGATCGTCGACGAGCACGATCCCGCGCCCCTCGATCCGCTCCGGCCGGCGGAGCGCGAACGCGCCGCGCACGTTCTCGGCGCGCTCGTCCTCGCCGAGCTTCGATTGGCTCTTGGTGGCGCGCTCCCTGACGAGGGCGCCGTCCTCCACCTGGAGCCCGAGCTCCCGGCCGACGCAGCGCGCGAGGAGGAGGGCCTGGTTGTACCCTCGCTCCCCGAGCCTCCGCGGATGGAGCGGGACCGGCGCGAGAACCGCTCCCGCCTCTCGGCGAACGCCGCGGCGGTCGAGGGTTCGGCGAAGCGAGTCCGCCATCCACCAGGCGAGCGGCGGCGCGGCCGATCTCCCTCCGGCGAACTTGAGAAACCGCACGAGGGCGAGGAGAGCGTCGTTCGTGTAAAAGGGCGATATGAGCGGCGCCGGCGAGCCGCTCCCGAGGGAAAGCGCCGCGTCCGCGGCCGCCCGATCGAGCGATCGCCAGCACGCGGCGCAGAGAATCCGCGCCGGCATCCGGATGCCGGCGAAGAGCTCGTGGTAGAGGCAGCCCGGATCGAACGCGCTCCCCGCCGCCGGGACGCCCCCCGCGGGCGGCGGATCCGCATCCCCGTCGATCCCGCGCCCGCAGACGACGCACGAGAGGGGAACGAGCGAATCGAGGAGGAACGACAGAAAACCCCGCACCGCACCCCACCGCCCCGCGCGATCAACCCCGCGCGCTCCGCCTCCGCCGCAAAACGGCGAACAGGATCGCCCCCGCCGCGGCGAGAGCGACGCTCGCCGCCTGGCTCACGGCGAGGCCGCCCGCGATCCGGGAGGACGGCTCGTAGTACCGGAAGATGTCGATCGTGAACCTTCCCGCGCCGTACAGGACGCACAGAAGCGAGAAGGTGAACCCGGTGAACGGGCGCCGGCGGTCGGCGAGGAGGAGCGCGACGGCGAGCGCGAGCGTGAAGACCGACGAGTAGAGCTGCGTCGGATGGAGCGCGACGCCGTGCGCGTGATACCCCGCCGGGCAGTCCGGCGGAAAGACGACTCCGAGCGCCGAGCCGGTCGGCGCGCCGAAACAGCAGCCGCTCAGGAAACACCCGATCCGCGTGAGCGACTCGCCGAGCGCGATCGACGGAGCGCAGATATCGGCGACGAGAAGGAAGGAGAGCTTCGAACGCCGGAGGTAGACGACGGCGCCGGCGAGGGCGAGCGCGAAGCCGCCGTAGAACGTGGCCCCGCCCTGCCAGAGCGCGACGACGTCGAGAACGCTGCGATAGTCCGATCGATGCGTGAGGATGTAGAGCACGCGCGATCCGACGACCGCCGCGAGGATGAGTATGATGCTGAGATCGTAGATGCGGACCGGATCGACGCCCCGCGCTCGGGCCCGCCGGGCGGCGAGCAGTATGCCGATCCAGAAGCTCGCGGCGAGCATGAAACCGTACGAGTAGATCCGCAGGCGTCCGATCTCGATGAGCACAGGATGCATCGCCGGCCTCCCGTCAGTATTCGTAGAATCGCATGCTGAAATTGAGCAGCAGTCCGAGAAGGAAGCAGCTCACGACCATCGACGACCCGCCGTAGCTCATGAAGGGAAGCGGCAGCCCAGTCACGGGGGTGAGCCCGGTCGTCATGCCGATGTTGATGACGCCGTGAAAGGCGAAGTAGGAGCAGATCCCGACCGCCGAGATCGAGGCGAACCGGTTCTTCACCTTCGTCGCGAGGTAGAGACCTCGGACGATGATGACCGTGAAGAGGGCGAGCACCATCAGGCCGCCGAGAAAACCGAGCTCCTCGGATATCACCGAATAGATGAAATCGCTGTGCCGCTCGGGAAGGAACGCGAGCAGCTTGTGCGTGCCGTGGAGGAACTTCTTTCCCATGAAGCCGCCCGATCCGATCGCGAGCTTCGACTGGTAGACCTGCCATCCCGATCCGAGGACGTCGGATTCGGGCCGAAGAAACGTGAGGATGCGCTGCTGCTGATACGGCTGCAGATGGCTCCAGGCCACCGGCACGAGGAGCATGACGCCGAGGTTCATGGCGATGAGGACGACGCTCCGCGCGATGTCGCGCCGGCGCCGGTACGCGTAGACGAGGAGCACGATGAAGAAGAGCAGGAGAAGGAGCGGGTAGCCCCCGCCTTCCATCGCCGTCGCGCTGTAGATCGTGAGCCCGGCGCTCGCGAGCGGCGTCATGAAGAGGATGAGCAGCCCCTCGTCGAGCCCGCGCCAGTAGAGGATGGGAAAGAGCAGGGCGAGGTAGACGAGCGCCGAACCGAGATCGGGCTCCCGGACGACGAGGAGGAAGGGAACGATGACGATCGCGGCGGAGATCAGCAGCACTCGCGCGTCGGAGGCCCGGTTGCGCTTCTCGGCGAGAAACCGCGCGAGGAGAAAGATGACGGCTATCTTCATGAATTCGCTCGGCTGGAGGCTGAAGGAACCGAGATTGATCCAGCGATGCGCCCCCTTGCTCGCGGGCATGAAGAGCACGGCGACGAGCAGCGCGATCCCGGCGCCGTATATGACGACGGCCATCCCTTCGTAGTACCGGTACGGAATGAAGCAGCCCACCGCCATCGCGGCGAGACCGGCGGCGACCCAGAGAAGCTGTCTCTCGAACGCGCCCGTTTTCGGAGGATGGACGGCGTCGCGGAGCTCCGCCGGCACGTGCTCGATCGAATAGAGCGTGAGAAGCCCGAGCGCGATGATGAGGATCCCGGAGAGGAGGATGAGCCAGTCGAAATCGTGGAAGTACCGGTCCCCCATCGCCGTCACCTCCTCCCGGCTGTCGCGACGGCCGAGGGAGCGATGGGGCCCTCGGGCTCGGCGAAATAGGCGGCGAGCACGCGCCGCGCGATCGGCGCGGCCATCGATCCGCCGTGGCCGGCGTTTTCCATCACGATCGCGAGGCAGATGGTCGGATCCTCCGCCGGGGCGTACGCGACGAAGAGCGCGTGATCCTCGCCGTGCGGATTCTGGGCCGTCCCCGTCTTGCCGGCGACCGCGACGTTCGGGATCGCCGCCGCGCGCCCCGTTCCCCGTTCGTTCTCGACGACGCCGCGGAGCGCCCCGCGGACGATTTCGAGGGCGCGCCTGTCGATCGAGGGATCGGGCTTCGCCGAAACGTCCGGGCGGAACGCCGTCTCGCCCCCGGCGCCGATGATCTCCTTCACGACGTGCGGCTCGACGCGTTTGCCGCCGTTCGCCACGCGGGCCGTGAACGCGCAGAGCTGAACGGGGGTCGTCAGTATCTCTCCCTGTCCGATCGAGAAATTGAGCATCAGGCCCTTCGTCCACCCGCGCTTGCCGAACCGCCGGTCGAGATACGCCCGGTCGGGCACCACGCCCGCCACCTCGCTCGGCAGGTCGATGCCGGTCTTCCTGCCGAAGCCGAAGAGCCGGGCCGCGGCGGCGAGATCGTCGACTTCGAGCTTTTCGCCGAGCTGGTAGAAGTACGTGTCGCATGACTGGATGAGCGCCCCGGCGAGCGCGAGGGAGCCGTGTCCCTTCGCCTGCCAGCAGCGGAAGTAGCGGTTGCCGAACAGCAATCCGCCGAGGCACGGGCGCTGATAGGCGTGCTCGGTGATGCATCCGTTCACGAGCGCGGCGTAGGCCGTCACCGATTTGAACGTGGATGCCGGCGGATAGGCGGCCTGCACGGTGCGGTTGAACATCGGGCGGGCGGGATCGTCGAACAGCTCGCGCCAGCGATCGCCGCTCAGCCCCTCGATGAACATGTTCGGGTCGTAGGCGGGACGGCTCACCATGGCGAGGATCTCCCCCGTGCGAGGGTCCATGGCGACGAGAGCCCCGCGCTCCCACTGGAACGCCTCTTCCGCCGCCCGCTGGAGCGCGAGGTCGATCGTGAGATAGACGTCGCAGCCGGGCACGCTCGGACGGGCCCCGCCGAGACGCTCGATCTCGTCGCCGTCCATGAGTCCGCTGATCTCCCCCACCTGCTGGCCTTCGACGCTGATGCCGACGATGCGGATGCCGTCGACGCCGCGCAGGTACTTCTCGTATGCCGCCTCGAGCCCCGTGCGCCCGATGATGTCCCCCCGTTCCAGTCCGCCGGAGCCTCCGATCTCCTGATCCGTCACTTCGCCGACGTACCCGAACAGGTGCGCGCCGAGCGCGCCTTCGGGGAAGAAGCGCCGCGGCCGCATCGCGAGCCTGAAAAACGAGAGGAGCTCGCGATTCTCCCGCAGAACCGAGATCTGCTCCTTGTTCGCGGCCTGAACGACCGTCATTTCGCGACCGTCCGCATACCGCTTCATCCACGCGTCGAGATCGCTCTCCACCTTCGCGGGATCGAGCCGAAGCCACCCGCAGGCGAGCGCGAGGAGCTCGCGGCGGCGGGAGGCGCGGTTCGGCAGGACGCTTATCTGATAGACGGGCGTGTTGGCGACGAGCTTCTCACCGTACCGGGCGCGTATGATCCCGCGCGGGGCCGGGATCCGCTCGCGCTGGAGCTGATTCGAATACGAGAGCTTCGCGAAATGTTCGTGTCGGACGACCTGGAGCCAGAAGAGACGGACGGCGAGCACGGCCATGACGCAGACGAGTATCGTCGAGAGCGTGCGGCGTCTCGGATCGAGTACGGAGGCGTCGCTCGCGTCAAGCGCCCCCATCGGAACGTCCCGCCTTTCTCCCGAAGAGCTCGAGGACCGCGAAAACGACGACCCCTACGATCGCAGAGTAGATCGCCGAAAGGATCGAGTACCGGCCGAACGAAAAGAGGATGTCCCCCGGCGAAAACGACGTGGTGACGGCGAGGGTGACGAGGTCGTTCACGAGACACGCGGCCAGTATGACGAAGCCGCGGTAGAGCACGTGTTCGGGAAGCACGCCTCCGAGGCGGGCCATTCCGTACGCGATGATCGATTTCGCGACGACGCCGATCCCGAGAAACGACGCGTTGCCGAGATCGGAGAGAAAACCGATGAGCGCGCCGGCCACGACGGCGAAGACGGGGCCGCGGCCGAGCGCGATCGCGGCGAGGAGGATGATGAGAAGATCGGGAGAGGCGCCCGCGATCCGTATCCGCGGCGCGAGCACGAGCTGCAGCACGAAGATGATCAGCGCGGCGAGTATCGTCCGAGCCGGTTTCATCCGGACCGCCTCCGCGCGTTGCGCGCCTCGAGCTTCTCGAGCTCGTCGTAGAGCCGGTCGTCGTTCCAGCCCCGCGTGCCCGCCACGATGAAGAGCTCCTCGAGGGCGTTCAGATTCGCGAGGCTCGCCACCTGCACGCGCTTCGCGATTCCGCCCCGGTCGTCGGCGATCCGGAACACCGTCCCGACGGCGAATCCTCGCGGAAAGAGCGCGCCGTGTCCGCTCGTGAGGAGCGTGTCGCCGACGATCACGTCCTCCTCCTTGCCCACGTACTCGAGACGGAAGATATTGGCGTGGTCCCATTCGAGGATGCCGATGACCCGGCTCCGCCGGTTGACGCAGCTCACCGAAATCGACTTGTTGCTGATGAGCAGCACCTCCGCCGTGCGCGGGAAGACCTGCGCGACGCGGCCGACGAGCCCGCGGTAGCCCACGACGGCCATGCCGACCCGCACGCTGTCCGCGGCGCCGCGGTCGACCGTCACCGAACGGATGAAGGGGCTCGGGGAGCGTCCGATCACCTCGCACGGCACGAACGTGTGAAACGGATCGGCGCGCAGCCCCGCGAGCGCGCGCAACCGTTCCCGCTCGTCGCGGAACTGGAGCAGGCGCTCGCGCTCCTGATAGAGGGTCGCGACCATCGCGCGGAGACTCTCGTTTTCCTCTTCGAGGGACGAGACGGAGGCGAAGTATTCGGCGGCGCGATGAACGGGGTAGAGCAGCGCGGCGGTGACGGCGCGCGCCTGACGAAGCTGCGTTTCCTCGCCGAGCGAGAGGAGCGCGACGCCGGCGGCGACCGCGATCACGAGGATCGTCTTGTCGAGGTGTCTGTCGAAGAGAAAGGAAAAAACGTGCATGCCTAAAACCGGGAGCTCTTGAGAATGATCCGCTCATACTGATGCAGGTTCGAAAGAACCTTGCCGCATCCGAGAACGACGCACGTGAGGGGGTCCTCGACGACGTTGATCGGAAGGTTCGTCTCCTCCTTCAGAAGGACGTCGAGCCCCCGGAGCAGCGAACCCCCTCCCGTCATCACGATCCCGCGGTCGACGATGTCGGCGGCGAGCTCGGGCGGCGTCTGTTCGAGCGCCTGTTTGACGGCCGCGACGATCTGCGCGAGCGGTTCGGCGAGCGCCTCGCGAACCTCCGCGCTCGATATCTTGAGGGTTTTCGGAATGCCCGAGACGAGATCGCGGCCCTTGATCTCCATCTCCTCCTCTTTCTTGAGCTTCGTCGCCGAACCGATCACCATCTTCACGTGCTCGGCGGTCTGGTCGCCGATGAGGAGGTTGTACGCCTTCTTGATATGGATGACGATCGCCTCGTCCATCTCGTCGCCGGCGATGCGGATCGACATGTCGGTCACGATCCCGTTCAGGGCGATGACGGCGATCTCCGTCGTTCCGCCGCCGATGTCGATCACCATGTTGCCCGAGGGCTTGTCGACGGGGAGTCCGACGCCGATCGCGGACGCCACCGGCTCGGCGATGAGGTAGACCTCGCGCGCGCCCGCGTTCTGCGCCGAGTCCGTCACGGCGCGCCGCTCGACCTCCGTGATCCCCGAGGGGACCGCGATGACGATCCGCGGGCGGATGAAGAAACGTTTCTTCTGCGCCTTGCGGATGAACTCGCGGAGCATTACCTCGGTGATCTCGAAATCGGCGATGACGCCGTCCTTGAGCGGCCGTATCGCGACGATGTGGTCGGGGGTCTTGCCGAGCATCGCTTTCGCCTCGGCGCCGACCGCGTAGACCTTCTTCGTCTTCTGGTCCACGGCGACCACGGAGGGCTCGTTCAAGACGATGCCGTTCCCCTTGATGTAGACGAGCGTGTTCGCCGTTCCGAGATCGATCGCGATGTCGTTCGAGAAATAGTTCGCCAGCCGGTCCAGCACCGCGTGCCCTTCCTTTCAGCCCCCGATGACGCCGCGTTCGCGCATGCTCACCCACCGCGCGCCGCCGATGACGATGTGATCGACGAGCTCGATGCCGAGCAGCTCCCCGCACCGCGAGAAACGAGTCGTGAGCTCCGCGTCCTCGGCGCTCGGCTCGGGATTGCCCGTCGGATGGTTGTGCACGAGAATGACGCCCGCGGCGCTCGCCGCGACGGCCGCCTTGAAGAGCTCCCGCGGGTGGACGAGCGCGGCGTTGAGAGATCCGACCGCGACCGTCACGATCCGGAGGATGCCGTTCTTCGTGTTGAGCAGGATCGCCTTGAAGTGCTCGCGGTCGAGTTCGCCCATCTCGGGCGTCATCAGCGCGGCGACGTCCGCGGGCGAACGCGCCGTCCGTATCGCGCGCTCCCGGACCACCGTCACCGAACGGCGGCCGAGCTCGAAAGCGGCCTTGATCCGAAGGGACGCCGCGCGTCCCACGCCATCGAAGAACATATACTCCTCGGCGGCGGCGTTTCCGACCCCCGGCAGATCGCCGAAATGATCGATGAGCTCCCGGGCGACCGTCTCGCCGCCGCGTCCCCGCGCGCAGCCGATGACGAGCGCGAGGAGATCGCTGTCGCTCGCGGCATCGAGACCGCGCAGCATTCCCCGCGATCTCAGCAGCTCGAGCGACGACCTCCCGGAGCCCACGACCCAACCACCCCGCACCGACGCTGAAACCTAACAGAAGCCCATCCGCATCGCAAGCATTTTGGCACACGCCCCGCGGCGCTGTAAATCATTTATTGGCGGCCGTCGCTCCGGCAACCCGCCCCCCGGCGAGCCGCGCGCGGGCGTACTCCGCCCACTCGTCCGAGGGGTACTCGTCGACGAGCCGCCGGTAGCACGAGCGGGCCTTCTCCGGCTGATCGAGGCGCCGGTCGTGAATGCCCGCGAGCCGCAACAGCACGAACGCCGCGTCCGGCGAGAGGGGGAACCGCGCCAGGTAGCTCTCGTACGCGGAAACGGCGGCGCGGTACTTGAGCGTCCGCTCCATGCCGCACGCGATGTCGAGCTGCAGGTCGCGATCGAGGACGAAGAGCGGCAGGTGCCGCGCGGCCTCGTCGAAAAGCCTTTCCGCCCTGTCGCGCTGTCCCTCCCCCATGCTCGCGCCGATCGCCTCCGCGTAGCTTTCGCGCGCCCTCGCCTTATCGCCGGCGCAGACGTGCGCGCGGGCGAGCTCCGCGCGCGCTTCGGCGTCCCCGGGGCGCAACGCGAGGTACTCGAGATACTCGGCCTGCGCGCCGAACCACTCCGCTTTCTCGAAATGGCGCCGCGCCCTGACGAGCGCCCGTTCCGCCCGGGATTCGCCGGACGCGCGCATGGCGAGCGCGAGGAGCATCCCCGCGGCGAATCCGCCGAGATGCTCGCCGTACGCCACGCCCGCCCCACCCGCTCCGATCTGCGCGGCGGCGAGCGCGGCCTGCAGCGCGAACCAGACCAGTATGGCGACGATCGCCGGGACGTACGTTTTCCCCGTTCTGTTCACCCCCTGCAGGGGCATGAACACCCAGTACGCGACCCTCACCCTGCTCCAGGAGAGCCGCACGAGATAGGCGCCGAGAAGCCCCGACGTAGCGCCTGAGGCGCCGATGACGCCGTACGCGAGGTACTGAGGCGCCGTGATGGCCGTCAGCACGGCGTGAAGGTATGCTCCGACGGCCGCCGTTATCATGAAAACGGCGTAAAAGCGGAGCGGCCCGATCCGCGCCTCGAGCGCGCGTCCGAAGAGGACGAGGTAAACCATGTTGCCGATGAGATGCAGTCAGCCGCCGTGGAGAAAGGCGTGGGTGAAGGCCGCCGCTATCGATGGATACGCGGGTTGAAAGATGAGGAGCGTGAAATCCCACCAGGAGCCGATCGGCCTGTATTTATATAATACAAAGAGGGTTACGCAGATGCCGAAGATGAACCACGTGACGAGCGGACGTCTCTTCACGTCTGCGTCGAGCCCGACAGGAACGTAGTAGAAGAAATACACGTTTCCCCCTTGATCCCGAGGATCACGGGGGAGCTTGCAAGGACCGGGCCGGATAGAAAAAGGGGGGCTTCGAAAAGCCCCCCTTTTCACTCGTTCGGCCGATCCGCGCCTAGAAGCCGTAGGTCGCGCTGATCATGTAGATCGGCAGCTCGCTGTCGTAGCCCTCGTAGTAGTTGCTCGGCTGGTAGCCGGTCAGCCAGTAGCCGAGGTGCATCGGGACTTCGTTGTTGAGCACGAGGTCGATGTCGAAGTCGCCGACGTGGAAGCCGAGACCCATGTAGAAGTTGAAGGGGGCGTACGTGTACTCGACGGACGCCTTGCCCACCTCTTCCTCCTCGACTTCCATCTTGTAGTTCGCGAGCTCCTTGCACGCGCCGGCGCGGAAGGTGAGCCAATCCTTGACGTCGCTCTCGAGGCCGAGGATGAAGCGCGGCATGACCTTGTACGTCACGTCGGCCGAAACGCCCGACGGCGGATCGGACGGCTCGCGCTTCGCGTAGGAGTAGGGCTCGATCGCGAAGAGAAGGAGGTTGTCTTCGTTGACCTTGATGTTGGCGCCGAGGCCGAAATCGAGGAACATGCCCTTGTCGCCGTAGTACTCGAAGCCTTCCTCGTCCGCCTTCAGATTGAAGTCGAACATGCGGAAGTTGAAGTAGGGCACCCAGGTGATCGTCTCGTTCCACTCGTAGAACATGCGGGCGCGGACGCCGTACATCTTGTTGGCATCCTGATTGATGTCGCCGTAGACGGTCTCTTCGTCCTTGTAGGAGGCGAGGTTCAGGTCGGCGGCGACGTCCATGTACGCCTTCTCGCCGAGGTCGAAGCGGAGACCGACGCCGAACGTCGTGTAGGCGTACTTGTTCTCGTCGCTTTCCTCGTCTTCCGTGAACTTCGACATCTCGTCGGCGCGGCTGAAGTAGAGGCCGAGAGAGAGCTTCTCCATGGCGTAGCCGTACATCATGGCGAACTTGCTCGGCAGCCAGTAGCCGAAGAGGCCCGCGCCGTCCCACATGCCGTCGTAGCCGAACGGGTTGAGACCCGGGGCGTAGTCGTAGTAGAACATCGCGAGGGTTCCGTACTTGCCCTCTTCGCCGAGGCCGTACGAGGCGCCCATGTAATAGAACATCTCGTCGCCCTCGTCCCATTCCAGATCCTGCATGCCGATCCAGACCATGTTGCTGTAGGACGGCAGCGTGCCGTACCACGTGAAGATGTTGTAGTCGTCTTCGAGGTAGTTGCCGCCGAACGCGAGGGACGCGAGGCGGGCGTCGGTCGCCGACGCGGGAACCGCCGCGGCGAACACGAACAGACCGGCAAGAAGGACCGTGAAGAACTTGTTCATTCCAACCTCCCTGCTAAAGTTTCCCTTTCGGGAAGGACCCTTACAGGATTCCTGACTCTATATGACCGCAAACCAAAAGCGGATGAACTTCTTGGTTTCGCCAGCGTCGTGCGCCTTACCTGGCGCCTTGTGCGTCTTTTGCTCGTCCCCCCTTTCCCGACGAAGACTCACAACCGTTGGGGCCTGCCGCTGTCGCCGCAAGCCCGCTCATCAAAACCAGTCAGCCACACGCGTTACTGAAATCTTTCTTGACCAACCCCCTCTCAATGAACCTCGAACCCCCTCTCATTTTTTGGGGCATACCATACGGCACCTCAAAAATTTTTGTCAACTACTATTTAACGAATTTTTCTTATTTTCATAACGCGGCCTCCGCGGCCTCCTCGACGCGGCGCCGCCGCGCTCACGGAATGACCGACCTGCCGTGGAGAAAAATGCGCGCGAGCCTCTCGTCGTAACGGTCGTCGGCGGACGACAGGCTGTTGATCCGGACCTCGCCGTAGGCGTGAATGAACGAGCCCTCGCCGAGATGGATCGCCACGTGCGTGACGGCGCCTCCCTCGCCGAAAAAGAGCAGATCCCCGGGCGCGGCGCGGCACATCTCCCCGCGTTCCACGAGCGTTCCGCGAAGCGCCTGCCGGTCGCTGTCCCGCGGAAGCGACACCCCCTCCATGAGAAAGACCCGCTTCACGAGTCCGGAGCAATCGAACCCCTTCGCGCTCGTGCCTCCCCAGAGGTACGGGATCCCGAGAAACCGCGCGGCGCGTGCCACGAGCCGTCCACGGTCGGGCGGACCGTCCGGCGGCGCCGCGAGATCGCCCGCGGGCATGAATCCGGCGCGCCCGCCGGGGAGCGACACTTTACGGAAACCGCTCTCGGGATCGCCCGCCGCGAGACGCACCCCCGCGACGACGTCCGAGACGGGAACGCTCCGGGCGTCGGGCTCCGAGTAGACGTAGCCGACGTTGGCGTCGACGATCGCGTTCGCCGCGGCGGCGTACGATTCGACGACCCGCTCTTCCGCGTCGCGGACGTACCAGGAACGGATCCAGCCGTGGTAGTCGTCGGCGAGACGGACGAGATGCCAGTCTCCGTGCGTCTTGAGCGGACGCGCGGTCTCTCCCATGACGAGCTGCGTGAGGAGCTCGGCCGAATGGGCCGGTTCGCGGCGGACGTCGGCGACGCTGGACGTCGCCCAGAGAAGGCGGCCCCGCTCCGCGCCGAGGAGCCGCAGCCGCGCGGCCTTCCCGAATACGCCGACGACGGTCTCGCCCGCCGCTCCTTCGCGCCGGGACGCCGTTTCCCCGAACCGTTCCAAGACGGCCCGAAGCACCTCCCCGCGGCTCAGCTCGACGTCGAGGACTCCGTCGGAGGAGAGGGCGAGGTGAGAATAGCTCGACCGCCAGTCGAGTCCGTGCTCCCGTTCGGCGCCGGCGATCGCTTCGGCGACGAGTTTCCGGAGATCCTCCATTCATCGACTCCTGTCGACGGCCGCGAGGCGCGGCGCGAGGGCGTCGCGCAGGCCGTCCCCGACGAGGTTCAGGGCGCACACCGTGACCGTCAGCGCGAGCCCGGGAAAGATCGTGAGCCACGGCGCCGTGCGCATGAAAACGATGCCGCTCGAGACCATCCCCCCCCAGCTCGGGTGGGGCGGCTGCACGCCGAGACCGAGAAAGCTCAAGGAGGCCTCCGCCATGATCGTCATGCCGAGCCCCATCGTATAGACGACGAGCACGGGAGCCAGGCAGGCGGGAAGGATGTGGCGGACGATGAGGGCGGCGTGGCCGGCGCCGGCGGCCCGCGCGGCCTGAACGAACTCCCGCTCCTTCACCGAGAGCACCTGGGCGCGGACGAGACGGGCCACGGACGCCCAGCCGACGACCCCGAGCGTCACGAAGAGGGAAACGATCCCGGGAGAGACGACCGCGATGATCGCGATGAGCAGCAGCAGCGTCGGGTACGCGAACGTGATGTCGGCGAGCCGCATGACGATCGAATCGAGCCTCCCCCCGAAGTAGCCGGCGACGGCGCCGAGGACGAGCCCGAGGACGAGCGATATCGTCCGCGCGAGAAACCCGACGCCGAGCGACACCCTCGCGCCGTGGAGAACGCGGGCGAACACGTCCCGTCCGAAGGGGTCCGTGCCGAACGGATGAGCGAACGAGGGCGCCCGCAGCGCCGCGTCGAGATCGATGGCGTCGTGAGGCGCGGGCGCGACGGCGCCGGCGAGCAGCGCGCCGGCGACGACGGCGGCGAGCATCGCGCATCCCGCCGCGGCGGCCGGCATCCGCAGGACCCTTCGCGCGACGCGTCCCGTTCCGGTCATCGTTCTCCCCCCCCCGCGCGTATCCGCGGATCGATGAGGCCGTAGCTCAGGTCGACCGCGAGGTTCACGAGGACGAACAGAACCGCCATGAAGAGGATCGCGCCCTGAATGACGGGAAAATCGCGTTTCATGATCGCCTGCACGACGAAGCGGCCGAGCCCGGGCCATCCGAATATCGATTCGGTGAGGACGGAGCCGCTGAGATAGCTCCCGAAATCGGTCCCCACGATCGTGACGACGGGGATGAGGGCGTTGCGGAGCACGTGCTTCACGAGCACGACGCGCTCGCCGAGCCCCTTCGCGCGCGCCGTGCGGACGTAATCCTCGCCGAGCGCGTCGAGAAATCCTGAGCGCGTCACGCGGGCGATCGTCGCCATCGAGGCGAAGGAGAGGGTGAGCGCCGGCAGCACGAGGTGCGCCGGGGAGCCGCCCCCGAAGCCCGACGGCGGAAGGATCCGCAGCACGATGGCGAACACGTAGATGAGGAGAAGCCCGAGCCAGAAGACCGGCATCGACACGCCGACGAGGGACACGGCCATGAGCGCCCGGGAAACCGCCGGCGCGCGGCCCCAGGCCGCGAGAGCGCCGATCGCGACTCCGCCGAAGACCGCGATGAGCATCGCGCTCCCGGCGAGCAGCGCCGTGCGCGGAAAACGCTCCCGTATCGCCTCCGCTACCGGACGCCGCGTGACGAAGGAGCGCCCGAGATCGAAGCGCGCGACGCGGCCGAGGAAGTCCGCGTACTGCACGAGAAGCGGCCGGTCGAGACCGAGCTCGGCGCGCATCGCCTCCAGCGTGGCCTCGTCGTACCGCTCCCCCGCGATCGCGCGAACCGGATCCCCGGGGACGACGTACATGAGGAGAAAGGTGATCGTCGCCACGCCGAGGAGTATCGGAACGAGGAGCGCGAGCCGCCGCAGCGCGTATCGGTACACCGCCGGACCCCCCTCACCGCAGACGCACGTCGAGGAACCGTTGGCCGTTGAATATGAGCGGCATCTCGTACCCCGACATCCGGGGCGAGGTCATCTCGTATCGCTCGGGAAACCATAGGAATATCCACGGCGCGTCGCCGTAGACGATCTCCTCGGCCGCGCGCTGGTGCTCGCGCCGGCGATCGCCGTCCATGAGCGTCGCCGCGGCGTCGAGCAGCGAATCGACGCGCTCGTTCCGGTATCCGGTGCGGTTTCCGCCGCCTCCCGCGTTCGCGGAATGGAAAAGGGGCGCGAGAAAATTCTCCGCGTCCGGATAATCGGCGATCCAGTCGATATAGAACGCGTCCGGCACGCCCCGGTCGATCGCTTCCTTGAAGGCGCTCCACTCCCTCGTCACGAGCCTCGCCTCTATCCCGACGCGCGAGAGATACCCCTGCACGGCCTCGAGGATTCGTCCGGCCTCGGGGTTCTCCCGCTGCCAGATCTCGAGGCGGAACCCGTCCCCGCGGCCCGCCTCGGCGAGGAGCCGCCGCGCCGCCTCGGGATCGTACGGGTAGCGCTCGGCGCATTCCTCCCACGCCCGCAGCCCCGGCGGCACC
>JAGUZZ010000116.1:0-4829 GCA_020060525.1 bacterium
CAGACGGGCGACCGCGCGCTCGTGGTCATCCCGGCGCGCTACGGCTCCACGCGGTTCGCCGGCAAGCCGCTGGCCGTCATCCGGGGCGTGCCGATGATCGTGCACGTCTTCCGCCGCGCGTCGAAGATCCGCAACGCCGACGCCGTCATCGTGGCGACCGACGACCCTCGCATCAAGGCGATCGTCGACGACGCGGGCGGCACCGCGATCATGACCTCCTCCGAGCACACGACCGGAACGTCCCGCGTCCGCGAGGCCGCGGCGAAGTTCACTCACGGCATCGTGGTGAACGTGCAGGGGGACGAGCCGCTCCTGCCTGCGGGGGCGGTCGAGAGGCTCATCGACGCGATGCGCGAGGACCGGAGCCTCATGATGGGAACGCTCGCCGCGCCGCTCGAGGATCCCTCTGAGTTCGCCAGTCCCGACGTCGTGAAGGTCGTCTGCGACCGGGACGGAAACGCCCTGTATTTCTCCCGCTCGCCGATTCCGTATCCCGGTTTCGCGCCGGGCGCGCCCGTGGCGCGGGATTCGGCCGCGGACGGTCCGGCAGCCGTCGCCGGAAAGGGCCTCCTGCGGCATCTCGGCGTGTACGCGTTCCGGCGGGAGCTCCTCATGCTCTGGCGGCGTCTGCCGCAGGGCCCTCTCGAGCGGCTCGAATCGCTCGAGCAGCTCCGAGCCCTCGAGAGCGGATACCGCATCCGGGTCGTCGTCTGCCGCACGGACGCGATCGGCGTCGACCGGCCCGAGGACCTGAAAAAGGTCGAACAGGCGCTCCGTTCGCGGCCGGCCGCGCGGCGCGCGCGATAGCGTCCGGCATCGTCGGATTTTTTCCTCGAAAAAAGTTGAAAAAGGATCCCCGACCCGCTAGAGTGTGGCGCGGTGTTCCGGACAAGCGGCTGTCGCGCGTAACTACTCCCGAGGTCGGCGTGGGCGAGAAGACGAAATATATCTTCGTGACGGGCGGGGTGGTGTCGTCTCTCGGAAAAGGCATCGCCAGCTCTTCGATCGGGCTCCTCCTCAAGCAGCGCGGCCTGCGCGTCGTCCTCCAGAAGTTCGATCCCTACCTCAACGTCGATCCCGGCACGATGAGCCCGTTCCAGCACGGCGAGGTCTACGTCACCGACGACGGCGCGGAGACGGATCTCGATCTCGGGCACTACGAGCGGTTCATCGACCGGAGCCTGAGCCAGCGATCGAACGTGACGACCGGCCAGATCTACGAGGCGGTCATCAACCGCGAGCGCGAGGGCGGCTACCTCGGGCGGACCGTGCAGGTCGTCCCGCACGTCACGAACGAGATCAAGGCCCGCATCCGCCAGGCCGCGGAGAACGGCGACGACGTCGACGTCGTCATCACCGAGATCGGCGGCACGACGGGGGACATCGAAGGGCTGCCGTTCCTCGAGGCGATCCGCCAGTTCCGGCTCGACGTGGGCCGCGAGAACTGCCTGTACGTGCATCTCACGCTCGTGCCCTACATCAAGGCGGCGCGCGAGCTCAAGACGAAGCCGACGCAGCACAGCGTGAAGCAGCTGCTGTCGATCGGCATCCAGCCGAATATCCTCATCTGCCGCACCGATCGGCCGCTCTCGCACGACATCAGAGGCAAGATCGCGCTCTTCTGCAACGTCGCCGAGCGCGAGGTGATCGAGGCCCGCGACGTGCCCTCGATCTATCAGGTGCCGCTCATCTTCCACAAGGAAGGTCTCGACGACATCGTCTGCGAAAAGCTCGGACTCTCCTGCCCGCCTCCGGACATCGGCGAATGGGAGCGGATGGTCGAGAGGATCTACTCGATGACCGAGAGCGTCGAGATCGCGATGTGCGGCAAATACGTGCACCTGCACGACGCCTACAAGAGCATCGTCGAGTCCTTCACGCACGCCGGCGTCGCGAACGGCGTCGAGGTGCGGATCAAGTGGGTCGACACGGAAAAGATCGAGACGGAAGGGGCCGAGGCCCACCTCGCCGGCGTGCACGGCGTCCTCGTGCCGGGCGGCTTCGGCGACCGCGGCATCGAGGGGAAGATAGCGGCGATACGGTACGCGCGGGAGAACCGCATACCGTTCCTCGGGATATGTCTCGGCCTGCAGGTCGCCGTCGTCGAGTTCGCCCGCAACGTCTGCGGGCTCGCGGGCGCGAACAGCTCCGAGTTCGACCGGGACACCCCGCACCCGGTGATCGATCTCATGCTCGAGCAGCGAAGCCGCACCATGATGGGCGGCACGATGCGCCTCGGCGCCTATCCGTGCCGCATCGTCGAGGGATCGCTCGCGCACCGTCTCTACGGAGCGCTCGACATCTCCGAGCGCCACCGCCACCGCTTCGAGGTCAACAACGCCTACCGCAAAGCCCTCGCCGACGCGGGGCTCGCGATCTCGGGCACCTCTCCGGACGGCGAGCTCGTCGAGATGATCGAGCTTCCCGGCCATCCCTGCTTCATCGGCTGCCAGTTCCACCCCGAGCTCAAGTCGAGGCCGAACCGCGCGCACCCGCTCTTCAGGGGTCTCGTCGGCGCCGCGAAGGACTACAAACGCGAGCACGCCGATTGCGAGAGCGCCCCCGCCGCCGCGAGCGGGGACGACTGAGGGGGTCGCGATGGAGGAGCTTCGCATCGGCGGACGCGCGGTCGCCCCGCGGGAGACGCCCATCCTCATCGCCGGGCCGTGCGTGCTCGAGCGGCTCGAGGATGCGCTGCGCGTCGCCGGCGAATGCGCCGAGGCGGCCGCGCGGGAAGGCTTCTTCTACGTCTTCAAGTCGAGCTATCTCAAGGACAACCGCTCGTCCCTCGATTCGTACGCGGGACCCGGCCTCGAGAAGGGGCTCGAGATGCTCGCGGCGATCGGCGCGAAGACGGGCGCGCCGCTCCTCACCGACGTTCACTGCCGCGAGGAGGTCCCGCGGGCCGCGGACGTCGTCGACGTGATCCAGATCCCCGCCTTTCTCGTTAGACAGACGCGGCTCGTCGCGGCGGCGGCGGGGACCGGCAAGGTCGTGAACCTCAAGAAGAGCCAGATGCTGTCCCCCGAGGAGATGGGGAACGCGGTCGAGAAGGCCCGAGCGTCCGGAGCCGGCGGCGTCATGATCACCGAGCGCGGCACTTCGTTCGGATACAACAACCTCGTCGTCGACTTCACATCGTTCCCGCGCATGCGCCGTTTCGGCGCGCCGATCATCTTCGACGCGACCCATTCGCTGCAGCTCCCCGGCGGCCTCGGGACGAAGTCGGGCGGACGCCCCGAGTACGTCTCGACGCTCGCCCGGGCGGCGGCGGCCGCCGGATGCGACGGGATCTTCATCGAGACCCATTTCGCCCCTCTCGAGTGCCGGTGCGACGCCGAGGCGATGCTTCCCCTGGACCGGCTCGCGCGTCTGCTCGGGGAGCTCGGGAGCATATTCCGGCTCGCGAGGGGGTTCGGCGCCTGATCCGCGCGCGGCCGCGGACGGCCGCGGGATCGATAAATCGTTTGCGTTGCGCGGAGCGAATCCGCCATTTTTGAAAGACGTTTCCCGAAAAGAGCGACGACATGACGAACGAAACGAAACACACCCGGGGCGGCGCGAAGCCGGGCGACGGCGCGGCGCCGCGACAACCCCAGGACGTCGAGGAGATGGGCCGCGAGGTGATCGCGGCCGAGATCGCCGGTTTGCAGGAGCTGCGCCGCTCGATCGGGCCGAATTTCCGGCGAGCCGTCGCGTTGCTCCTCGAGTGCAGCGGCAAGGCGATCGTCTGCGGCATCGGCAAGTCGGGGATCGCCGCCCGCAAGATCGCGGCGACGCTGAGCAGCACCGGCACCCCCGCCGTGTACCTCCATCCGGGCGACGCCGCGCACGGCGACATGGGGATGATCGGGAAGGACGACGTCTTCATCGCCGTGAGCAAGAGCGGCACGAACGACGAGCTCACCAAGCTCATACCGTATCTCAAGGCGATGAAGGTCAAGATGATCGCCGTCACCGCCTCTCCGGATTCGCCGCTCGCGGCCGAGAGCGACATCGTGCTCCAGACGCTCGCGACGAAGGAAGCCTGCCCGATGGACATCGTGCCGACGACGAGCACGACGGCGGCGACCGTGCTCGGCGACGCCCTCGCCGTCGCCGCGCTCCGGAGCCGGAACTTCGGCCGAGACGATTTCGCGCGGCTGCATCCGAGCGGCGTTCTCGGCAAGCGGCTGAGCCTCACCGTGGGGGAGCTCATGCACAAAGGGGCCGAGTTGCCCGTCATCGGCACGGAGACGACGCTCCGCGAGGCGCTCTTCGAGATCGCGAACAAGCGTCTCGGCTGCACGGGGATCCTCGACGCGCAGGGCCGTCTCGCCGGCATCATCACCGACGGGGACCTCAAGCGGATCCTCATACGGGACCCCTCGGCGCTCGACGCGAAGGCCGCCGCCGTCATGACGGCGAATCCGCGCACGGCGCGCTCGGAGGCCCTCGTCGTCGACGCGCTCTCGCAGATGGAGATGGACCCCCGCGGACCGGTGACCCAGCTCTTCGTCACCGACGAAGCCGGCCGCCCCATCGGCCTCATCCACATACACGACATCCTCCGGGAAGGCCTGAAATAGCCCCGGCGCGGCGTTCAACCGGTTCATCGACAAAGAGTTGCGTGTCGTTCCCTGCCCCGGCCGTCCTCGAGCCCGCCTCGCGGCCCGTGCTTCCCCGTTATCCCTTGTAATTGCAAATGGTTCCGTATCGTTCCCCATTGTTCCGTATTGTTTCCCGACATTGGCACAAATGTTGCTTGACGGATTCTCAATTCGGTGATATATACCTCTTTGGATGCTCATCAGAGCGTTGTTCGGCAGCCGGTTGCGTCATTCGAGGGG
>JAGUZZ010000142.1:0-3407 GCA_020060525.1 bacterium
GCCAGCTCAACCTCATCGACGGCGTCATGCGGCCGCTCATGGGGAACGTGAGCGTCGTGCTCCTCTTCGCGCTGCCGCTGCTCACGATGCGGCTCCTCGCCGAGGAGAAGCGGCAGGGCACCTTCGAGCTTCTCCTCACCTACCCGGTGAGCGATCTCGCGGCGATCGCGGGGAAGTATCTCGCCGCGCTGACCGTCTTCGCCGTCATGCTCGCGGGGACGCTCCTGTACCCGATACTGCTCGCGATCTACTCGAGCCCGGAGCCCGGCCCGATCGTCACGGGATACGTCGGGCTCTTCCTCATGGGCTGCACCTTCATTTCGATGGGCATCTTCTTCTCGTCGCTCACCTCGAGCCAGATCGTCGCCGGCGTGGCGACCTTCGCCCTCTCGCTCTTCTTCCTCGTCATCGGCTGGGCGGCCCCCTTCGCGGGCCCGACGCTCTCGAAGGTCATCGCCCAGTTCTCCCTGCTCGAGCATTACGATTCGTTCGGCAAGGGGCTCATCGAAGTGCAGGACGTCACGTACTACGTCTTTCTCACGGGGTTCTTCCTCTTCGCGACGCTGCGGTCACTCGAATCAACGCACTGGAGGAGCTGACGATGCAACGGATCATGAAGATCATCGGTCCGGCCGGGCTCGTGCTCACGCTCGTCGGAGCCGTCACCTACGGCATCCTCTCCTCGAGCGGCCCCCTCGCGATCCTGCCGCTCGCGGCGGGGCTCGCGCTCGTCGCCGTCTCCGTCGTCTCCTCGCTCCGCGGCGACCGGACCGAGGGCTCCCGGCGGAGCGCCCGCCTCGGGATCAACGCCGCCGTTTCGATCATCGCGCTCGCCGCGATCCTCGTCTTCCTGCAGACGATCGCTTCGCGGCACAGCGGCCGCTGGGACACGACGGCGAACAAGCGTTTCTCGCTCTC
Source organism: bacterium (assembly GCA_020060525.1). Classification (GTDB taxonomy): domain Bacteria; phylum Krumholzibacteriota; class Krumholzibacteriia; order Krumholzibacteriales; family Krumholzibacteriaceae; genus SSS58A. The sequence goes on from JAGUZZ010000142.1 coordinate 919, forward strand.
GCCGCAGACGGCGAAGATCCTCGACGCCCTGCCGCGGAACGTCTCGTTCACGTGCTTCTTCAAGGACGCGGCGCCGGGGCGCAAGGAGCTCGAGGATCTCCTCAAGTCCTACGCGGCCGAGAGCCCGCGGGTCTCGTACGCGTTCATCGATCCCGACGCCGACCCGTCGGCGGCGCGGCGGTACAAGATCACCCAGTACAACACGATCGTCGTCGAGAGCGGCGGCAACGAGGAAAAGCTCGTCGCGACGACCGAAGAGGCGGTCACGAACGCGATCCTCAAGGTCACGCGCGACGGGAAAAAGGTCGTCTACGTCCTCGCCGGCCACGGCGAGAAATCGATCGAAGACACGGAGCCCGCGGGCCTCGCGCAGCTGCGCGCCGCGGTCGAGGCGGAGAGCTACGAGATACGGCCGCTGCTCGCGCTCCGCGACACGATCCCCGGCGACTGCGCCGTGCTGCTCGTCGCGGGACCGGAAAAGGACCTCTTCCCGGAAGAGATCCGCATGATCGAGCGCTACCTCGCCTCCGGCGGCGCCGTGCTCGTCCTCGTCGATCCGATGACGGAGATACCGGGCCTCGAGGGGCTCCTCGCGTCCTACGGCATCGAGACGACGAACAGCGTCGTCGTCGACCGCTTCGGCAAGCTCCTCGCCGGCAACTACCTGACGCCCGTCGTGAACGCCTACGGGAACCATCCGATCGCGGCGAACTTCCGCCACGCGTCCTTCTTCCCGCAGGCCCGCGCCCTGCGTTCGACGTCGGGCGGGGATCCGACGGCCGGCGTCACGGTGCTCGCCTCGACCGGAGCGTCCGCGTACGGCGAGACCGATCTCGAGGGCGTCCTCAAGGGGAGGACGCAGTTCGACGGCGAGCGCGACATCGCGGGCCCCGTGGACGTGGCGATCGTCGCCTCGCGCGAGATCCCGCCCGTCCCCGCCGCGGCCGACGCGAAGCCGCGGCGGAGCAAGATCGCGGCGTTCGGCGACAGCGATTTCGCCTCGAACGCGTATTTCGCCCTCTCCGGCAACAAGGATCTCATTCTCAACACGATCGGATGGCTCGCCGAGGAGGAGGATCTCATCGCCGTGCGCGCGAGGGATCCCGTGAGCCAGCCGGTCATCATCTCGGTCGGTCAGGGCAAGCTCGTCTTCTGGCTGCCGGTCGTCGGGCTCCCCGCCGCGGTCCTGCTCGCGGGGGCGCTCGTCGTCTCGTACCGGCGCCGAAGCGAATAGCGGAGGGCGATGCGCGATGCGGTTCAAGGCCACGACGTTGATGCTTCTCGCGGCGCTCGCCGCGGTCGCCGCGTATTTCTTTCTGATCGAGGAGCGCTCCCGCGCCGGCAAGGAGCGCGCGCGTCTCGAGGGGACGAAGCTCTTCCTCTACGAGAAGAAGGACATCGAACGGTTCGCGCTCACGAATCCGCAGGGAGAGCGGATCGAGGTCGCGCGCGACGGCGATCTCTGGCGCGTCGTCTCCCCCGTCGAGGCGCCTGGGGACGGCCCGACGATCGACGCCTTCATCGGGCAGGTCGTTCCGGGGCGGCGCGGCCGCGAGCTCGCCTCCGCGAAGGACCCGGCCGAGTACGGCCTCGCGGAGCCGTTCGCGACCCTCGTCATCCGCCGCGCCGGCGCCGAGCGGCCCGACACGCTCTTCGTGGGCGACAAGACTCCGACGAGCCACAACAGCTACGTGAGGATCGGCGCGGCGGGGCCCGTGCTCGTCTCGAGCGACATCACGCACAACGTGATGAACAAGAACCTCTACCACCTCCGCGACAAGAACTTCCTCTCGATACGCCCCGATTCGATCGCCGGCCTCGCGGTCGAGAGCGGCGGGCGAACGCTGCGGCTCCGCAGGGAGGGCGTTCACTGGTGGTTCGAGGGGCGCCGCGCGCGCCGACCGGACAAAGGTCGAGCCGTACACGGACGCCGTCGCCGGCGCGATCGTCTACGGATTCGTCCGCGAGGACGCCTCGGAGCTCGAGCCCTACGGCCTCGCCTCGCCCTCGAAGCGCCTCTCGCTGTCGACCGGCCGCGAAACGATACGCGTCTCGTTCGGCGGGACGAAGGACGACAAGGTGCACGCCGTGCGGGACGGGCTCGACAAGGTCATCCTCCTCGACGGAAAGCTCCTCGAGGCGTTCGACTGGACCGCCGAGAACCTCCGCGCCATGAACCTCTCCTTCCTCCCGGAGGACTCGGTGCGCGCGCTGCGGTACGAGACGCCCGACACGAGCGTCGTCTTCCGGCGCGCCGGCACGAAATGGGTCACGGCGGAGGCGGATTCGACCGCTCTCCGTTCGTGGGAGGTGAACGCGCTTCTTCGCAAGCTCGGCTCGACGACCTTCGAGCGTATCCTCGCGGAGCCGCTCTCGCCGGCCGACGCGCGGCTCGCCTCTCCGCGCCTCACCATCACGCTCGAGAACGCGGCGGGCGCCGCCGTCGAGCGCGTCACGATCGCGGGATCGAACGGCGCCGAGAGGGGCGC
>JAGUZZ010000298.1:0-3536 GCA_020060525.1 bacterium
GCGAAGGCCCAGCCGGGCGGCAAGAGCCGCGGCACGCCGATCTCCCCGATCGCGACGCAGAGCGCGATCGCTCCGGCGGCGGCGGCGGCCGGTTTGAGACGCGACGGTTTTCGTTTCGCTTTCGTTTCCGCGGCGGCCTCGACCTCGACAGCCTCGGGTTTCTCCACCGGCGTCACCTGCATGAGCCCTTTTTCGAGGAGCTGCTTGAGAGCTTCCATCGTGCAGAACCGCGGCATGCGGGCCCGCGGAAAGAGCTCGCCGATGGTCGACGGGGCGGCGAGAAGCTCGTAGATCTCCTCCTCGGCGGTTTCGAGATCCGGGCGGCCCGTCTCGGGAGGCTCGATCCGCTTGAGGATCGTATCGTCGGACGGAAAGAGACGCAGCAGCTCGGGGAGCTCGTCGATGCGCCGCATGCTTTCCATGAGAAGCGCCTCGACCTTCATGCCCCCGAACGTGCGCACCCCCTGGAGCGCCTGACCGCCGATAACGAATTTGTACGTGCTCTTCGGGCAGGCGAGTATCTGCTGAATCGATTCCTGCATCTGTTCGGCGAAGATCTCGCGCAGCTCGTCTTCGGAGAATATTTTTTCCGAGAGGAGTATGTCGGCGAGGTCGATCTTCGTCTCTTCCCGTATGCGGTCGAGCCGGACCATCTCGTCGACGCCGAGAATCCCGTAGCGGACGATGTACTCCCGCAGCGGATCCGCCGCCATCTTGCGACGATCACGGGTCGAGACGATGAGACCGTCTTGGAAATAGATCACCATCGTATGCTCGCCTTCGATCGCGAGCATCCCCGTCTTTTTCTGGAGGGCGACGAGCTGGAGGATCTCGCTGAGACCGAAATCCCTCGCGTTTCCCTCTAGCGCCATGACGATCCTTTCTTTATCTCCGCGAGAAAATCATCGGCTTCCGCGATTTGTACGGGCCTGTTCGGCGCGCCGTGCGCGGGGGCGCAGGGGCGCTCGTGCGCCGTTTCCTTCGCGGATCGCGGGTTCCGCCGCGCGGGCTCCGTCCCGCTTCCCCGGAAATGCTCCGGGAATGGTTCCGGCGGCACGGTTTTTCTCGCCGCGGCCGGTTCCGGGGGAGGCGGAGCGGCGTCGGGAGCGCTTTTCTTCCGGGCCGGGGCGTTCGAGCCGGGGGAGAGCCAGAGCCCGGATGAATCCTCCGCCTTCGCCTTCGCCGGTCCGTTCTCCTGCGAGCGGATCTCCGGCGGGAAGATATGGTAGTTTCTCGGCTCCTGCGGCGTTTTCACGAGCAGGGCGGCCGCCCAAACGGCGGCGAGGATCGCCGCGGGAAGGATCGTCTCCCACACGGGCTCGACGACGTTCGCCAGGAGCGGATCCTTGAAATAGAACCCGCGCCAATAGAGCGTTCCCGCGGCGGCGGCGCCGGCGAACGCGAGCAGGAATCCGGAGAACGTCCTGCCGCCGTGCACGTGGGTCATGCCGGGCAAGAGCGCCGCGAAGAATCGACGCGCGCGCCCGCCCGAGCCGGCGACCTTCTGCCGGCGCGTTCTGAGGAGGACCTCCATCACCTTCACGCTCGAGATGTCGCGGACGGCCGCGGAGCATTCCCGGCAGAGAGCGACGTCGTGAATGATCTCGCGGCACGCCGGACAGGTGGGAAGCCCGCAGTTGTCGCATCGCCCGGCCCGGCGCTCCTTCGGGAGTTTGAGATCCGCGGCGAGCGCGGCGGCGAAGGCCGCGGCGAGGAGCGCCCACAGCAGGTGAAACGGGACGAGGAGGAACGGCTGGAGCATCTCGCTCAGAATCACGCGGTCGCGTTCGCGGCCTTCGGCGGCGGCGATCCGCCAGAGATCCTTCGGCGGGAGCCCCTGCTCGTACACGACGGCGCTCCGCATCTCGAGGCCGGGGTGCGCCGCTCGATACGTTTCGATGCCGAGCGTGCTGGCCCGTTCGAGCCAGGAGCTCGATTGGGCGAAGAGCATCTTCTTGATATACGCCTGCCCGATGTTGTAGTGGGCGACGGCGCTCGTGGAGTCGAGCTCGACGGCGCTCCGGTATCCGGCGAGCGCCCTGTCGTAATCCCCCTGCGTGAAATACACGTTGCCGAGGTTGATGAACGCCGGAGCGAAGCTCGGATTCACGGTCACGGCGTCGAGAAGGAGCGCTCGGGCTTCCTCGTGGAGACCGAGCCGGTACATCATCGTGCCTACGGCGAAATCGCGCTCCGCCCGGTAGCGGTGTGCGTCCACCGCGCGGATCTCCTCGAGCCGGCGCGCGTTCACGGAGCGATCGTTCACGAGGGAGAGCAGGCGCGACGCCGAGCCGGGATCGACGGCGGGAGCGAGACGGTTCGACGCGGGCGCCATTATCGAGGCCGCCGAAAGGACCGCGGCGAGAGAGAGCACCGCGAACCGCTCGCGTTTCGCGAGGTACACCCAGAGGACGGCGATGAGCACGGCGATGGATACGCCGATCCCGAGCCGCAGGAGGGCGAACGAGATCGCCGCGAGCGGCAGGATCCACTTCGCGGGCAGCGCCCTGAAGCGCCTCGAGCAGCTTTCGACGATCGTGTGCTCGATGAACGGCCAGTGTCTCGCCAGCAGCGCCGCGAGCAGGATGAAGAGCGCGCCGGAAAGCGCGAGCACCGCGAGGGCGCTCCAGTTGAGCGCCGCGATCGCCGCCCCCGGAAAGCCGGTGAAGGAGCGGCGCAGCCCCTCGCCGAGGTGCATGAGGAAATCGGGATCGCCGGAAAGGAGCTCGACGCGGGCGAGCGTGAACAGCGGGGGCGCGAAATCCCCCGAGAGGTCCGCGGCGAGCCGGAGCTTTTCCGCGGCTGCGTCTCTGCGGCCTCCGGCGAGGTCTTCGAGCGCCTCGCGATGCAGTATCTTCGACACGACGGGAAGCGACGACGCTCCCCACTCGAACTCGTCCCGGCAATAGGCTTTGAGACGTTCGTTCCCTATCGGATCGATGGATTTCGGGTAGGAGTCGGTGCAGAATGCGACGAGGCCCGCGAGGGCCGCAGCGACGATGATGGCTCGGCGTGTCATAACCCTTTGCCCGATTGTAAGTTTCGTTATATCTCCGGAGAGGTTTTCACCTCTCCGTAACCCAGCGTATGCGCCGAACCGTGCAATCGGCAAGAATCGTGCCGCGGGCTTTTACGCGCATATTTCCATGTTTACAGGAGTTGCGCGAGGTGTTACATACTAGCCGTGGCCACGCCGAAGGGAGGCTTCATGCAGGCAGCCGAAGTAGGAACGATCGGCCGGTTCGACGGCCGGGAAGTGAAGCTCACGGGCTGGGTGTACAACGTCCGCTCGAGCGGCAAGATCCTCTTCATATTGCTTCGCGACGGCACCGGCACGATCCAGTGCATCGTCGAGAAAACGGCCGGGGAAGAGCTTTTCGCGTCCGCCTCGCGGCTCACGCAGGAGTCGTCGGTCGGGATCACCGGGACGGTGCGCCCCGACGCGCGCGCCCCCGGCGGATGGGAGCTCCGCGTCACGGGACTCGACGTGATCCAACTCGCCGAGGGGTATCCGATCACGCCGAAGGAGCACGGAA
>JAGUZZ010000019.1:0-4582 GCA_020060525.1 bacterium
GCCGCGGCGGGGGTCGTCGCCTACGGCGGGAGGGACGCCGTCATCATCGACGCCGGGAGCGCGGTGACGGTCGACGTGCTCGCGGGCGGCGCGTTTCTCGGCGGCGCCATCTTTCCCGGAGAGCGGCTTCTGCTTTCGGCGCTCCACGGGGGAACGGCAGCTCTGCCCCGGATCGCTCCGGCGGCCGGCGTTCCGCGGGTGCCCGGGAAGGATACCGGCGGAGCGATGCTCGCCGGCGCCTTCTGGGGGCTCGCGGGCGCCGTGAAGGAGCTCACGCGGCGCTCCCTCTCGGCGCTTTCGGAGGGCGCGGCCGTGTGGATCACGGGAGGCGGGGCCGACGCGCTCGCTCCGCATCTCGGCGTCGAAACGCGCTACGAGCCCGACCTCGTCGCGGTCGGACTCCACTACCTCTACCGGCTGAACGAGAAATAGCGCGCCGAAAGCTCGGCGCCGAAAATTTCCTCTTGCGTTTTTCCGCCCGCGCGATTATATATTTCTCCACGATAGCAATCAATTGGTAGGAGTGCCAAATCCTTGTAAATGAAAGAGAAGGAGGGATAACAGTATGAAGATCATGCCTCTGGCTGACCGTGTCCTCGTGAAGCCGATGGACGTGAAAGAGGTGAAGAAAGGCGGGATCATCATTCCGGATACCGCCAAGGAAAAGCCTCAGGAGGGCGAAGTCGTGGCGGTCGGAAAGGGCCGCATCAACGAGACGAGCGGCGAACGGATCGCGCTCGAGGTGAAGAAGGGCGACAAGGTTCTCTACGGAAAGTACTCGGGAACCGAGATCACGATCGACGACGTCGAATATCTCATCCTGCGCGAAAGCGACATCCTGGCGGTTCTCTGAACCAGATCGGAAGGGGTGAAAGGTACCAATGGCTAAGCAGATCAAGTTCAATATCGATGCGCGCGACCGCCTGAAAGCGGGCGTGGACATACTCGCCAACGCGGTCAAGGTCACGCTCGGCCCCAGAGGCCGGAACGTCATCCTCGACAAGAAATTCGGATCCCCCACGATCACGAACGACGGGGTGACGATCGCGAAGGAGATCGAGCTCAAGGATCCGTGGGAAAACATGGGCGCCCAGATGGTGAAGGAAGTCGCGACGAAGACGCACGACGTCGCGGGCGACGGCACGACGACGGCGACGATCCTCGCCCAGGCGATCATCCAGGAGGGCCTGCGGGTGGTCACGGCGGGCTCGAATCCGATGTACGTGAAGAAGGGCATCCACAAGGGCGTCGACGCGGCCGTCGACTACATCAAGAAGAAGAGCAAACCGGTCCGCAAGCGCGACGAGATCGCCTCCGTGGCGATGATCTCCGCGAACAACGATTCGGCGATCGGCGAGCTCATCGCGGACGCCATGGAGAAGGTCGGCAAGGACGGCGTCATCACGGTCGAGGAAGCGAAAGGCATGGAGACCACGCTCGAGGTGGTCGAGGGGATGCAGTTCGACCGCGGCTACGTGAGCCCGTACTTCGTCACCGACGCCGAGCGGATGGAATCGGTGGTCGAGGACGCCTTCGTTCTCATTCACGACAAGAAGATCAGCTCGATGAAGGATCTCCTGCCCGTGCTCGAGAAGGTCGCGCAGGTCGCGCGGCCCCTTCTCATCATCGCCGAGGACGTCGAGGGCGAGGCGCTCGCGACGCTCGTCGTGAACAAGCTCCGCGGCACGCTCCAGGTCGCCGCGGTGAAGGCTCCGGGCTTCGGCGACCGCCGCAAGGCGATGCTCGAGGATATCGCGATCCTCACCGGCGGCCGCGTGATCTCCGAGGAGACGGGCTTCAAGCTCGAGAACGCCGCCGTCACCGATCTCGGCAGGGCCAAGAAGATCACGATCGACAAGGACAACACGACGATCATCGAGGGCGCCGGCAAGCCCGCGAAGGTCAAGGAGCGCATCGGCCAGATCAAGGTCCAGATCGAGGAGACGACCTCAGACTACGATAAGGAGAAGCTCCAGGAGCGGCTCGCGAAGCTCGCGGGCGGCGTCGCGGTCATCAAGGTCGGCGCAGCGACCGAGATCGAGATGAAGGAAAAGAAGGCCCGCGTCGAGGACGCGCTCGCCGCGACCCGCGCCGCGGTCGAGGAAGGCATCGTCCCGGGCGGCGGGATCACCCTCCTCCACGCGGCCGAGGCGATCCGGGCGCTCGAGCTCGAGGGCGAGGAGAGGATCGGCGCCAACATCGTCATGAAGGCGCTCGAGGAGCCCGCGAAGATGATCGCTTACAACGCGGGACAGGAAGGCTCCGTCGTCGTCGAGCGGCTCCGCAAGGAGAAGCCGGAGATCGGCTACAACGCGGCGACGAACGAGTACGTGAACATGTTCGAGGCCGGCATCGTCGATCCGACGAAGGTGGCTCGCTCGGCCCTTCAGAACGCGGCGAGCGTCTCCGCCCTCATCCTGACGACCGAAGCGTGCGTGACGGAGATCCCCGAGAAGAAGGACTCTCCGGGCATGCCGCCGGGCGGGATGCCTCCCGACATGTACTGAGAGCCGGTCCGGCCGGTTCGAAACGAGACGGGCGCTCGGCGGCTCGGGCCGCGGGCGCCCGTTCCTTTTTCGCGCCTCCCGCGCTTGCGGCGCCACCGTAAAATTAGCTTGAATTTCAGGTTAGCGGACACTATTTTATCCACGTACCGTAACGACGAGCGCTTGATGACGAAGGGACACTGTGGGCCGGGTTCTCTCCCCCTCAGGCAATCGGGAGGTCGAACGTTGAGTCGCTATTCTGCACTGTCGCGGGCTGCGGCGCTTCCGCTCCTTACCCTGACGATTCTTCTCTCGGCGGGCTGTTCGGAGGATGATCCGGTGGTCCCTCCGCCCCCGGCGGGGATCGAGCTCATTACGATCCTCTGCAATCCGCTCGCCCCGGCGCCCTCCGCGACCGCGACCCTCACGGCGCAGGTTTCCGGCGAGGGGGGAGAGGCGGATTTCGAGTGGACGGTGAGCGGGGGAACGCTCGGCGATAACGGCGCGATCACGATCGAGTGGCAGGTCCCCGCGGACCCCGGCGTCTATTCGGTCACCGTCGTAGCGCGGATCGCGTCGGCGGCGGATACAATGACGAAACACTTCCTCGTGCGCAGATTCGAATCGATCCCGACGCTCATCCGGTACAGCCTCAATCCGAACATCATCGGCGGCGAGCTCTACTTCGTCGGCTCGACGATTTCCCCGACGAGCAACTCGTTCCTCGGCTACCACGCGTACTATTACTCCTTCGGGTCGGTGCTCATCACGACGAACCCCAGTCCGACGATCGACGGCGGCGCCGAGTTCATTTTCGGACCGGAGGGTCTCCTGGCCTCGGTCGTCACGGGCGGTTCCGAATTCCTCCGCCAGCAGCCGATGAACGTCATCCATTTCTCGCTTCCCGACGGGCCGAAGCGGTACGTGTCGAACAACGATCTGCTCGGGACGACGTTCCGCAAGAACCAGCACGTTCATCCCGACGGCTCGCCGGATATGTCCACGGTCGTCTGGCAGATAAACAGGGTGGGGGCGCTCGACGACGGAACGCGCGACCTCATCAACATCAACTTCCGGAGCGGAACCTCCGCCATCCAGCGCCTCACCTCGGCCGTCGACTCGACGTTCATCTTCGGAGCCTGGACGTATAAATACTACCGCAACGTGAGACCGCTCTTCGCGCCCGACATGAGCACCATCGTGTATTTCGTCGATTCGACGGGCACCTACGAGCCGTGTCTCCTGCCGCTCGCGGGAAACGTTCCCTTGATCGACGAGCGGCGGGCCCTCATGGTCGACGCGCGCCGCGGCATCTTCTACTACGCCGGGATCAACGTGACGCAGCGGACCGTTTTCGAGTGGAATCCGGCCGCCCCGAACCAGCTGTTCTTCATCGACGGCTCGCGCAAGCTGTGCCTGCTCGACATCGCGTCGGAGTCGGTCGAGGTCCTCTCGGAAAAGGTGAGCGAGTTCGCCTTCTCCGACGACGGCGCGCTCGCGGGGATCGGCGAGGACGGAGTGTACCTCGCGCTTCCCGGCGGGGAGCCGAAGCGGATATTCGAGAGGGAGCGCAGCAGCGACGATCTCATCGGCCTCAGCTGGTCCCCGGGCACGAGCGACCAGCGGATCGTTTTCCGCATGGTCCGCAAGGGCGCGTCCGTCGCCGAGGGCTTCTCGACGCTCATACTCTACTCGCTCGAAGACGACCGCTGGTACTACGCTTCTCCCCGGATCGCTTTGGGCACCGAGCTCGATTTCGACGACTTCCGCTGGAATCGGGCCGCCTTCGAGCCGTTCGGGGGCGGATTCATCATGCCCGTTCCCGTACCCACGGGCAGCGGCGGCGTGACGCTCTACCGGTCCTACTGATGCGCGCTTCCCCGTCCGGCCGGCAGACAGGTCGCGGCATGCGCGCGCAGCGGCTCGAGCAGCTTCCCCCGTACCTCTTCGTCGAGATCGACCGTCTCAAAGAACGCCGCCGTCTCGCGGGCGCCGTTCTGCTCGATCTCGGGATCGGCGATCCCGATCTCGGCGCGCCCCCCGAGCTCGTCGCCGCGCTCGTCGCGGCGCTCCCCGCGAAGGAGCGGCACCGGTAC
>JAGUZZ010000102.1:0-4580 GCA_020060525.1 bacterium
GTCGAGCCGGCCGTGAGCGGCGCCGCGTCGCTCGAGGCGGCGGGACGCCTCGCGGGGGAGCCTTCCGGACGCCGCCCGCGGGGATTCGAGATCGACGAGGCGCCTCCCGCCGTCGTCGTCGACGAGGACTCGAAGGACAACATCGATCCCGATACGCTCGAGGCGATACGACAGCGCGTCGCGAAGGAGGTCGGGACGATCCAGCCGTACCGCTTGAAGCTCGCGCCCGACTACATCGGCGACATGGCGAGCGTCTATTTCTTCTCCGGATACGGATTCGGGCTCATGAACCAGATCGCGTTCAGCGATCTCCTCGGCGATCATCACCTTTTCATCGCGTTCAACATATACCAGTCGATCGAGGACAGCGACATTCAGGTCAGCTACTACTACCTCAAGAAGCGGCTCGACTTCGCGGTCGGCGTCTTCCAGTACAAAAACTACCTCAACTCCCGTGTGTCGTCGATCGGCGAGACCTTTCAGGACTACCGGCTCTTCACCGAGCGCAACTACGGCGTATCGGGGCTCGTGAGCTATCCGTTGTCGACGTTCACCCGTCTCGATCTCGAGCTCGAGGGGTTCGTCTCGGAGCGGGAGTTTTTCGGCGTCTACCAGCCGAGCGACGGGGGCTACGCCTATTACGTGCCCGAGAAATCGACTCGATACGTTCTCCAGCCGGCGCTCTCCCTCGTGCACGATTCGGCATACTGGGGCTACTTCGGGCCGGTGATCGGCTCGCGCTGGCTCGCGAGAGTTTCGAAATCGGTGCCGATCGCCGGCGACATGATCGACCGTTTTTCGGCCTACTACGATTTCAGGAAGTATCAGCCCCTCTTCTACCGGAACTACTTCGTGTTCCGCGGCATGGGGGCCGTGAGCTCCGGGGACGACGGCCGCGTCTTCTTCCTCGGCGGACCGATGACGATGCGCGGATACGATTACCTGCAGTTCTCGGGCTCGCGCATGATGCTCTTCACGCTCGAATACCGCTATCCGCTCCTCGACGCCGTCATCTTCGGATGGCCGGGACGGTGGGGGATCACCGATATCGGCGGCTCGTTCTTCCTCGATTCGGGCGCCGTCTGGGGACGGGACACCTACGTCGAGCCGCCTCCGTCGGTTCCCCCGCGGATGCTCAACGGCGTCCCCTTCTACAGCGATTTCGGGCTCGGCTTTCACCTTCGTTTCGGCTATATTGTCCTCAACTTCGAGTGGGGCTGGCCGACCGATTTCAACGCGACGGGCGATAAGATGTTCCACTTCTACCTCGGGCCGCTCTTCTGACGGTCCGGCTGGAACGCGCAACCCCGAAGCACAGGATGAACCGAATGGACACGCTCAACGAGCAGCAGCGTCGCGCGGTCGCTGCGACCGAGGGCCCCGTGCTCGTTCTCGCGGGCGCCGGGAGCGGGAAGACGCGCGTCCTCACGGAGCGGATCGCCCACCTCATCCGCGACCGGGGCGTCTCGCCCGAGCGCATCCTCGCGTTCACCTTCACGAACAAGGCGGCCGGGGAGATGCGTTCGCGCGTGGAGAGGCTTCTGGGGCAGCGCGCTCTTCCGTTCTGGATCGGAACCTTTCACGCGACGGGTCTCAAGGTGCTCCGCCGCGAGGCGGCGCACATCGGTCTCAAGAGCGACTTCGCCGTGTACGACGAGGACGATACGGGATCGCTGGTCAAGGAAACGGTCAAGGGATGCGGGTGGAGCCTCGACGAGTACCCTCCGGCCGTGGTGCGCGATCGCATATCGCGTTGGAAGTGCGCGCTCGTGACCACCGAGGAGGCGCTCGAACGGGCGGCCGATCTCGTCGAGGAGCGGCACGCACGCATCTACGAGCGGTACGAGAAGGGGCTCCGGCGGGCGAACGCGTGCGATTTCGACGATCTCATCGCGCGCGTCGTCGAGCTCTTCACGGCGCATCCGCGGGTCAAGGAGCGGTACGCGCGCCAGTTCCTCTACGTGCTCGTCGACGAGTTCCAGGACACGAACACGATCCAAATGCTCATGATCGACGCGTTCGCCTCGGGGCACCGAAATCTCTTCGTCGTCGGCGACGACGATCAGGCGATCTACGGCTGGCGCGGCGCCACCGTCGACAACATACTCCAATTCGACAGGGTGTACGAGGGGACGACCGTCGTCCGTCTCGAGGAGAACTACCGCTCGACGAACGCGATCCTCGAGGCGGCGAACCATCTCATCAGCCGCAACGCGGGCCGCACGGGGAAACGCCTGTGGTCGAAGCTCGGCCCGGGAGAGAAGGCGAAGCTCGCGTTCGTCGCGGACGACGAGGAGGAGGGGGCGCGCGTCCGCGAGACGATCGTCGGCCTCCTGCGCGCGGGGATGCGGCGGAGCGAGATCGCCGTGCTCTACCGCACGCACGCGCAATCCCGGGCGATCGAGGCGGCCCTGAGGACGGGGGCCCTTCCGTACCAGATCATCGGCGGCGTGCGGTTCTACGAGCGCAGGGAGATCCGGGACCTTCTCGGCTATCTGAAGCTCGTCGCCAATCCGAGCGACAACGTCAACTTCAGGCGCGTGGTGAACGTCCCGCGCAGAGGCGTGGGGGACGTGACGATCGAGCGGATCGCCGGGGCGGCGGGGGAGGAGAGCTATCTCGCGGCGATCAGGCGGCCGGAGGTCATCGGCGGCCTGCCGGCCGCTCAGCGGGCGAAGGTCGCCGAGTTTTCGAACCTCATGGCCGGCTTTCAGGTGATCGCCGCGACCGGCACGGCGCACGACGTGCTCACGGCGGTGATCGATAGAACGAAATACCGCCGGCACCTCGCCGAGGACCCGAAGACCGCCGAGACGCGCATCGAGAACATCGAGGAGCTTCTCGTCGAGACGCAGCGGTTCGCCGCCTCGGCTCCCGAGCCGCGCCTCGGGCTTTTTCTCGAGCAGATCGCCCTCATGAGCGACGTCGACGCCCTCACGAACGAGGAAACGGTCGCCCTCATGACGCTCCATAACGCCAAGGGGCTCGAGTACCGCGCCGTGTTGATCACAGGCATCGAGGAGGGGCTGCTCCCTCATTATTCGAGCTTCGACGATCCCGCCGAGCTCGAGGAGGAGCGGCGGCTCCTGTACGTCGGCATGACGCGCGCCCGCGAGCGCCTCTACCTCTTTACGGCCGCGAACAGGATGCGTTTCGGAAGCTGGATGGACAACCACCCGTCCCGTTTTCTCGGGGAGATACCGCGGTCCCTGCTCGACGTGGACGAGGAGGAGGCGCCGCGGAGCGATCCGCGCGAGAGGATTCTCCGCGGCGGATTCGAAGGGGGACGGGCGGTCCGCGGGATCCGGTCGCCGCTCGGGGAGCCGCCCCCCGCCGCGCAGGCCGAGGGCGGCGCGCAGTCGCGGCGCTTCCGGAAGGGCGCGACCGTGTTCCATCCGACCTACGGGGAAGGCGTCGTCCGCGGCGTGGAGGGGAGCGGACCGGACATGAAAGTGTCCGTGTACTTCCCCGGACGCGGCGAAAAGAAGTTTCTCGTCGCGTACGCGCCGTTCCGTTTTTCGTGAAACGCCGGCGGAGGCGGCTGTTGACACGGCGCGGCGTTGCTGGTAGCGTTCGACGGCGCCGGACGACGGGAGGACGCGGCGATGGAATTCACGGACAAGGATCTCGAACATCTCGAACGGCTCGCCCGCGTGAAGCTGGCCGGCCCGTCGCGGGAAAATCTTCGCGGGCAGCTTTCCCGGATCATAGAGTTCGTCAAACAGCTGCAGGCCGTCGATACGGCGGGGTTCGACGCCGCCGGCGCGACGGCCGCCGCCGGGACGTCGCTGCGCGAAGACGTTCCCCGGCCGTGCCTCCCGCGGGAGGAGATACTCGGCGCGGCGCCCGAGCGGCGCGACGAGTTCTTCGGGGTTCCGCCGGTCATCGATGCGGAGGACGCCTGAGCCCGGCGCCGGGCCGGGGCGGAGGCGCCATGAGCGACATTCTCCGATATTCGATCGACGAGCTCTCCGCGCTCTACCGCGCGAAAAAGCTCGCCGTGCGAGACGTCGTCGACGCGTACCTCGCCCGCATCGATGAGGCGGAGCCGTCTATCAAGGCGTTTCTCGCCGTGTTCCCGGACGAGGCGCGGGCGAGGGCCGCGGAGCTCGACGCGCGGGGGCACGACGGAAGCATCCTCTACGGCGTCCCGGTCGCGGTGAAGGACAACATCTGCACGCGCGGCGCGGCGACCACCTGCGCCTCGAAGATCCTCGAACGCTATCGACCGCCGTACGACGCGACGGTCGTCGAGAGGCTGCGGCTCTCCGGCGCCGTTATCCTCGGCAAGACCAACCTCGACGAGTTCGCGATGGGCTCCTCGTGCGAAAACTCGGCGTTTCAGGCCACGCGGAATCCGTGGGATACGGAGCGCGCGCCCGGGGGCTCGAGCGGCGGATCGGCGGCAGCGGTCGCCTCGGGAATGGCGCTCGCCGCGCTCGGCTCCGATACGGGAGGCTCGATCCGCCAGCCGGCCGCGCTTTGCGGCGTCGCCGGGCTCAAGGGGACGTACGGGCGGGTCTCGCGGTACGGGCTCGTGGCGTTCGCGTCGAGCCTCGATCAGATCGGACTCCTCGCGA
>JAGUZZ010000336.1:0-7492 GCA_020060525.1 bacterium
CGAAGACCTCCTCTTTCGTCTCTCCCAGATAGAAGCCGTACACGTCGCCGGGAAGCTTGAGACCGGCTCCCCCGCCGCTTCTCGAGCATGAAGCGGCCGCGAGGAGCGCGAGACACGCGATCGCGGCGGGGAGAAGCCGCCGCGGCCGGACCGGAACGCCGTTATGCGACGTCACGCCGCGTCTCACCCCTTTCGGGCGACAGAAAACGATCGTAGAGCAGAAGTCCGACGATCGTCAGCGCCCCGATCCCCGCGAAGATCGCCCAGAAGAGCCGCGGTTGTCCGGCGCCCTTCGCGATCTTCTTGTAGAGAAACGCTCCGAGGTTGTTGCCGACGAGGCTGCCGATGATGCCGTAGAGGAACGAGTATCCCATGTACACGGCTACCTTGTCGCGCGGGGCGATCTGTCCGATGTAGCTGAAGTACTTGGGGTGGCAGGTCATCTCGCCGATCGAGAAGACGATCATCCCCGCGACGATCGCGGCGGCGCTCCCCGAGAGAGCGAAGATCACGAAGCCGGCCGTGCCGATCGCGATGCCGGCGATCATCGTGGGCAGCGCGCGGAAGCGCTTTACGGCGCGGCTCACGAGCACCTGAAGAAGGATGATGGTGCCGGCGTTGATGCTCGTCACGTAGGCGACGTCGAAGCGTATGTCGGCGTCGCTTCCCACGAGCCGGGCCGCGGCGGTGAGGACACGGTCCGCCGGCGTCATATCGACGAAGTCGATGATGTACCAGAGCACCGTCTGGAACATCTGGAAGTAGAGGAGCCAGAAACCCGAATACACGACGATCATGAGCACGAAGCGCCAGTTGCCGAGCACGAGCGCCGCGTCCGAGACGACGCGTCCGAACCCCTTCGTGCTCGCCGGGCGCTCCGGCTCCTTATACGCCACGGCGGTGAGAACGAGCATGAGGACGCACCAGACCGCCGAGGCGACGAACACGTAGGACCAGCTGAACCCTTTGAGGTAGCTCACGAGAATGGGCGAGAGGAAGGCTCCGAGGTTGATCATCCAGTAGTAGATCCCGAAACCGAGAGAACGGTTCCGGTCGTTCGTGGTGCGCGTGATCGTTCCCGAGAGGATCGACTTGAAGACGCCGCTTCCGACGGCGACGAGCAGGAGGGTCAGGAACACGACGCCGTAGCGGGAGACGTGCCCCGTCGCGAAATAGCCGACCGCGAGCATGGAGAACGCCGTCATGAGGAATCGCCGGTAGCCGTAGCGCTCGGCGAGCGCGCCGCCGAGGATCGGCATGACGTAGGTGAGCGTCATGACGATCGATTGCAGAAAGCCGACGGCGCTTTCGTCGAAGCCGAGACCTCCCTCGGCCGCGCTCGCGCGCAGGTACACGGCGAGGACCGAGGCCATGCCGTAGTACGCCCCCCGCTCGAAGAGCTCCATCACGTTGGCGACCCAGAACGTGCGGGGGAACGAACCCATTCCGTCGATCGCCTTCGTCGTTTCGGTCATCGCCTCACGCCTTTCCCGGATGCGTTCGAGCCGGCGGGCCGCCTCCGCGCGGCGCCGGCGCGCAGCCCGAGGCGTCACAATACCAAAAAAGCCGCCACGGCCGCCAGATTATTCGCATGAGTCAAGAGATGGAGCCGGGAGCATGCGCGGATCTCGGCGTCCGCGCACGCTCCGGCCGGGGAATCGTCAGCAGGAGAACTTCATCCTGAACGAGCCGATCTCGATCGTGTCGCCGCTCCTGAGCTTGCGCTGGCGCACGCCCCTGCCGTTGAGGGAGACGCCGCCGCGGCTGTTCAGATCCTCGATGACGTAGCCCTCTTCCGTTTTCACGATCGCCGCGTGCTCGTCCAAGACGAGGGAATCGTCGAGGCAAACGTCGCACCGAAGGTTTCTGCCGAGGGTCGTTTTTTTCTTCTTGAGCGCGATTTCGAGGCCGGCGAACCAGCTGTTGATGATCGTGAGCCGTGCATTTTTATGCTCGCTCTTCGCCTCCGCCACTTCGACGCCCGCGTTGCGATGTGTCTTTTTCGAAGCCACGTTAGCGCACCTTCCTTGGATCGAGACCGGCCGCAAAGGCGCCGCAACTCGCTCCAAAACGCGCCATATCGCAAGGATCGTACCATTCGCGGGGGGCGGGGGCTCGGGGAGGCGGCGCGCTGCCGCATGGCAGGCTACTCGGCGGCCTGAAACACCGCGTCCTCGCGGCGTCCCGAGGGCAGGAAGCTGATGCGAACCTCGCCGTTGCGGAAGGGGCGTCGGACCGTGAGGATGCTGTCCATCGCGCCCTCGACCGCCGTCTCGCCGAGCGGCGCTCCAGGAGTCACGTCGAGCGTCCAACCGAGGAAGACGTACGTGCCTTGAAGCTCCGTGTACATGCAGCCGGCGAGCAGGCTCGAAAGGAGGCAGAAGAGGTTGTTGGCGCTCACCGTCCCCTTCTCGTTCGTGCACACGCTCCAGGTCCGTCCGAGCGCCGGCCTCAAGTATCCCGGCCGGTGATTCTCGAGCAGCCGCAGCAGCCCCGCCCGGTCGGTTCCGTACCATGGATTGTTGGGGTAGAGCTCGTAGAATATGCCGTTCATGAGCCCGGCGAGCCCGGCGTCCTCCTGCGGCGGACGGCCGTTGCCGATCTGGATGAAATCGTCGCCGAGACGGGCCCGGATGGCACGCGCGTATTCCTTCTGCCATTCGTAGAAGAGCGCCCGCTCGTCGGGGTCGTCCTCGTGGCGGACGCCGTCGTCGTCGAAATCGACGTCGCCGGTCATGCTCTCGCGGACGGTCGGATTGAGGTACGCGTCGTACATGAAGTAATCGTGCATGATCCCGTCGACGGCGCCGCCCGTTCGGTCCTGATACTCGGCGATGAGGTCGACCATCCTGTCGATGAGACCCGTGTTGAGCCCGCCGTTCACGATCGGATCGAGCATGACGATATCGCGCCAGATGAGAACGGTGTCCTGCGTCGTCGTCCACGCCCAGTCGTCCCGCACCGCGTAGTAGTAGTCGAGAACGTAGGGGAGGACGCGGCGGAGATAGACCGTATCCGGATAGAGCGTGAGAACGCTCATCATGCTCCGGTAGCCGACGATGCGGATATCGGGATTGAGGCGATGGAGCTCGCCGAGAACGCCCTCCGACTCGGGGGAGAAGCAATGCTCCATGGGGAAGATGATCATTTCAGCGCGGGCGGCCGCTTCGATCGTCGCCTCGTCCCACGTGCCGAACGATCTCCAGTGGACGACCGCCTTTTCGGGCATGACGGCGGCGGGGGAGCCGGGCGGCGCGGGCTCGACGGCCTCGTCCCGCCCGCACGCGGCGAGAAACGCGAGGATCAGAGCCGAAAGGATGCAGATTCGACGATGCATAACGCCCGGCAGATGTGCGAGACAGCCGAGTCCGTTCCGCCCTGCCTCGCGGAACGACCGGTCACGACGCGGAACGCCCGGAAACGACCGGCCCTCATGCGGCCCTGAGTCGCGGCGCTCCATAACGGAGTTGCATGGACGGTGCCCGTTTCGACGCCGCCTCCCGGCGGGGGAAACGCTTCTTCCGGCGCCGCCGGAAGCGGGGGTCAGCCCCCTCAACCGCCTCTCAGGTAGATGACCGCGAATCTCGGGCGCAGCGAAGGGGTGAACGTTTCGCGCAGGTGCGCGAGAACGAAGCGTTCGGGGACGGCGTCCTCGCTCCTCAGGAGAACGCCGTGGTTCGACGCCGGAGCGTCGATCCAGATCCGCGCGAGCGCCGCCGGGACGGCGAAGGAGACGACGCTGTCCCCCGCGATCCTCGCGCGCGCGAACGGCTCGACCTCGACATCGCCTCCCTCGGCGTACCACGATTCGGCTCCGTCGACGGTCAGCCACGATACGCCGCTCTGGATCCCGTTCTGGCCCTCGATCCACGTGCCGGTGTAGGCGGGCCGCAGCACGCGGTGCATCGCGAGCGTTATCGATTCGGGGGGAGCCGCCTCGAACGCGATCGCCAGGTTCGCAGAGAGCACGTACGCGCAGTCCGTTATCGCCGAGATGTCCATCTTGAGGACGAGACGCCGCTCGTAAGGAGCGCCGGCGAGGAGAACCGAACCGATCGTGTCGAACGGCACGCCTCCGTAACAGCGGTTGCGGAAATCGTTCGTCGGGCCGTTCTTGAGGAACGCGTCGCGCGTCCCGTTGTAGGAGGCGTCGGGAGAGACTCCGTCGCGAAAAACGACGGCCGCCGTATCGCCCGCGCCGGGCGGGAAGACGGTGTCGTCCTCCGCGCATCCGGCGAACGCCGAGACGGCGAGCGCGAGGCCGAGAAGAGCGCCGCGGCGGACCATACGCTATCTCTCCTTCGGCGCGCGGTACTTCGCCGGATCGACGTCGTGTTTCTTCATCAGGTCGTGGAGCGTGGGGCGGCTCACCTCGAGGATCTCCGCGGCCGCGGAGACGTTCCCCCGGTAGCGCAAGAGCGCCGCGACGACGAGACGGCGCTCGAGCTCGTCGCGGGCCTCCTTGAGGGGGCCGGGCTCGATCGGAAGCGCGGCGGGCGCGGCCTGGCCGGCGCCTCCGCCGATCGTCTCGGAAGCGGGGAGATCGAGATCCTCCGGCTGTATAAGCTTCCCCGCCGCCATGATGACGGCGCGTTTCACCCTGTTCTCGAGCTCCCGCACGTTGCCCGGCCAGGCGTAGCGCGAGAGAACGAGCTGCGCGTTTTCGCCGAAGCCCCTGACGCCGCGGGAGTACTCGCGGTTGTACCGGTGAAGAAAGCGCGTCGCGAGCAGGAGGACGTCCTCGGCCCTGTCGCGCAGCGGCGGCAGCGCGACGCTCACCGTGTTGATGCGGTAAAAGAGGTCCTCGCGGAACGTTCCGTCGGCGAGCATCGTTCCGAGGTCGCGATTCGTCGCCGCGATGATCCTGACGTCGAGCTTGATCGGCTCGCGTCCGCCGACGCGCTCGATGAAGCGATCCTGCAGGAAGCGCAGGATCTTCACCTGAAGCGGCGGCGTGAGCTCGCCGATCTCGTCGAGGAAGATCGTGCCGCCGTCGGCCGTCTCGAACTTGCCGGGACGGGTTTCGAAGGCCCCCGTGAAGCTTCCCCGCTCGTGGCCGAACAGCTCGCTCTCGAGGAGGTTTTCGGGGATGGCGCCGCAGTTGATCGGCACGAACGGCGCGCTCCGGCGCGGGCTGCGGCTGTGTATCGCGCGCGCGATGAGCTCCTTGCCCGTTCCGCTTTCGCCGGTGATCAGAATGGACACGTCCGTCGCGGCGATCCGTTTCACCGTTTCGAAGACGTCGAGCATCGGCTTCGACATCGCGACGATCCCCTCGAACTCGTGCTTGCCGCTCTCCTTCTTCTTCAGCAGGAGCATCTCCGTCTCGAGGGCGTAGAGATACCCCGCGCGCCGCAGGATCAGGCGCAGCTCGTCGATCGGGATCGTTTTCGAGCAGAAGTCGTACGCGCCCCGCTCGATCGCCTTGAGGGCGTTTTCCCGCTCGTCGTGGCCGGTGAGGACGACCGCCTTGATGTTCGGATTGACGAGGAGGGCGTCATCGAGGATCTCGAGCCCGGCGACGTTCCACGGCTCGCCGGTGAGGGAGAGATCGAGCAGCATGAGCCCGGGTTTGTGCGCCTTGACCTCGGCGATCGCTCCCGCGGCGTCGGCCGCCGTGAAAACGGTGAAGTCGTTCTTGAACGCCCACTCGAGCTGCTTGCGTATCGCTTCCTCGTCGTCGACGATGAGCAGGGTCTTTGCCGGCATCGATCATCAGCTCCCCGCCGCCGGAAGGGCCGGCAGCATAACGATCACCGAGGCGCCGCCGCCCGGCGCGCTCTCGATCGAGATGCGGCCGCCGTGCGCCTCGACGAGCGATTTGCAGAGGACGAGCCCCACGCCGAGGCCTTCCTTTTTCGTGCTGTGAAAGGGACGGAACAGGTGTTCGCGAAGATAGTCCGGGTCGAACCCCGGACCGGTATCCCGCACCGCGACGCGCGCCCAGACGTCCTCCGCGCGCTCGACCGAGACGCTCACCGCTCCGCCCGGCGGCGTCGCCTCGACGGCGTTCAGGACGAGGTTCTCGATGACGCGGTTGAGCGCCGTGGCGTCGATCCGGGCCCGGATCCCGCTTTCCGCGGCCGAATCGACGAAGAGGCCCTTCTGCGCCGCGAGCGGTTTGATCGATTCCGCGGCCCTCTCGACGAGCGAGGAGAGATCGATCTCGGTTTTCGATATCGTCGAGGGGAGCTTCCGCACGTTGAGCGAGTTGATGAGGTGCTGCATCTTTTCGACCGACCGCTGGATCGTTTCGAGCGCGTCCCGCTGGAACTCGGGGCTCCCGATGTTGACGCGCGCGTTCTCCGCCATGAGCGAGAGCATCCCGACCGTGTTCTTGAGGTCGTGGACGACGAAGGACGCGAACCGGTTGAACGATTCCATCTGGCGCGATTCGATGATGCGCTCCTCCATGATCGTGTTGTCGAGCGCGAGCTTCGCCCGGTAGGCGACGAGGGAGAGGAAATCCTCGTCCTCGTCGGTGTACGAGCGGCCGAGGTCCATCTCTCCGAGCGCGATGACGCCCCGCGTTTCGGCGCCCTGACCGAGGCGAGCGGCCGCGCGGACCCACGACCAGTCCTCCCCGCCGGCGGCGCCCTCTTTGGGGCTCTCGATCGGCTTCCTGAGGATGACGACGGATTTGTCGGCCGTGCGCCGCAGCAGCTCCTCGACGAGCTCCCGGTCGACCTCTTCCTTCGGAAATCCGTAGAATCCGGCCTTGCCGGCGCCGACGTTCGTCCAGAAAAAGCCGCGCCGCGCGACCATCGTGTCGCAGAGAGAGCTCATCACGTTCGAGAGAAACTCGTCGGTCGTCGATCCCGACTCCATGATCTCGGCGTAGCGCCGCCATTCCTTCCGGTAGTTGTACCGCTGAAGGTAGAAGTTCTCGCTGAGGAAGGTGCGAAGCCGCCGTTTCGCCTTGCCGGAGATGAGGAGCGCGAGCAGCAGAAAGACGCCGAAGATGCCGAGGACGGTGACGAGAAACCGGTCGTACGGAAGACCGAGGATGCGCGCGAGCGTCGTAATGAGACCGAGGGAGAGAAGGTAGAGCGCCGCCACCGTCACGCTCACGATGGAGGGCGGCCTGCCGCGCGGGGCGGAGATGCGCAGATCGAAGAGGGGGTATCGCAGCGAGGCGTAGAGGAACGACACGCACAGCGCGACGACGCCGCAGGCGTGGACGGCGACGGCGTCCCGGTCGAAGGTCGCGATCGCGAGCACGCGGCTCAGAACGGCGACGTTGACGAGCGAGGAGGTGAGGATGCCGAGGAAGGGGTATTTCAGAGTGACCTTGTCGGCGACGGTCGCCGCGCGGTAGGTGTTCTCGAAAAGGTGCAGGAAGACGACGTTCACGACGAGGAGGTACACCGCCGCCGCCTTGCCGGCGGCCGTGACCGTCAAACCCCACCACGCGCCGTCGGGGGTGAAATGGATCAGCGCCGCGAAGTGCCGCGCGGGAAGCGCGACCGCGGCGGCCGCGAGAACCGCCGCC
>JAGUZZ010000257.1:0-2829 GCA_020060525.1 bacterium
AGCTACTCTGCCGGCGAAGATCCCGTATCCATCGTCTCGGCCGACTTCAACGGGGATGGCGACCCGGATGTGGCGGTAGCGAACTCGAATGGGGACTGTATATCCCTGCTCCTGAACGACGGCGACGGGGGCTTCGAGCCCCCCGTGAGCTACGCGGTCGGGCGCGGACCGAACTCCCTCTGCGCCGTCGACGTCGACGAGGACGGCGATAGCGATCTTGCCGTGGCGAACTACTATTCCTATACCGTCTCGGTCCTTCTGAACGACGGCGATGGAGGATTTCCGATCCGCTCCGATTACGCGACGGGAACGCTTCCCCGGCACGTGTGCGCCGCCAATTTGGATTCGAACGGCAAACCGGACCTTGTCGTCGCAAACGGCGCCGGCAATGTCTCGGTCCTTCTGAACAAGGGCGACGGATCCTATACTAATGCGACGCACTACGGAACGAGCGCATCCACCCTTGTCGCGTGCGCGGCCGATCTCGACGGCGACGGGGACACAGATCTGGCCGTGACAAACGGCAGTGGAGTCACTATCCTCATGAACGTCATCCTCGTGCCGACCGGCTTCGACGACGCACCCGTCCCCGGCGCTTTCATGCTCGCGCAGAACTTCCCCAACCCCTTCAACCCCTCGACGACCATAGCGTTCATCCTGCCGCGGCCGGGCCCCGTGACGCTCGAGATCTACGACGCGGCCGGCCGCAGGATCAGGACTCTCGTCTCCGAGAACCTGAGCGCCGGCATGAAGAGCGTCGCGTGGGACGGGAGGGACGGCGCGGGTCGGGCCGTCGCTTCGGGAGTCTACTTCTGCCGCCTGAGCTCGGGCGATCTCCGGGCGACGAGGAAGATGGTCCTGCTCAAGTGACGCCGCGCTCTTGACTCGGACGCGCCTCGATCGTACCATTTGCCTCCTAGCTTCCGACTCGCGGCCGGTCGCCGCGCCGGGCGTTTCCGGGGTTGTGGATGGGAGGTGGCGGAGGATGGGGAACAGAACCCGCAAGAGCTCGAATACTCGAACCGCAGTTGTGCCCCCGGAAATTATCCAGCACAAGATCCTACTCATTCGTGGAGAGAAGATTATTCTCGATGCGGATCTGGCGGCTCTTTACGGTGTCACGACAAAAAGGCTCAACCAGCAAGTCAAGCGGAACAGCAATAGATTCCCCGATGATTTTTCGTTTCGTCTTCCCAAACAAGAAGTTGCAGCCTTGAGGTTGCATTCTGCAACCTCAAATGGTGCGCGCGGAGGCACCCGATATCCGCCTTTTGCTTTCACGGAGCACGGCGCCATTATGGCCGCCTCCGTGCTGAACACCCCCCGCGCCGTCGAGATGAGCGTCTTCGTCGTGCGCGCTTTCGTGCGCCTGCGCAACCTGCTCGCGGCGCACAAGGAGCTCGCGGAGAAGCTCGCCGAGCTCGAGCGAAAACTCGCCAGCCACGACGAGCAGATTCTCGCCATCGTCGACGCCATCAAGCGTCTCATGGCGCCGGTGACACCGGCCGAGCGGCGGCGGATAGGATTTTAACCGGGGGCGTGCCGACCAAAAGAATCGCTTGCTCTAATAGGCGTTGCACGTTTGATATCGCACACTGCGATTTCAAACGCACCTATTATCGCCTCGGCCTCAACCGCTCGATGAGCTTCGCCTCTACCCAGCGCTGGCCGCCGATCATGAGGTAGTCGCCGCTCCGCGTGAAGTTCATCGCGCGCCGGCCCACCTGCTCCGCGATATTCAGGGGCTCCGTCCACGAGCCGTCCTTGCCTCGGAACGAAACGCGAGGCTCCCTCAGCGAGGCGTTCACGAAGATGAGATAGCCGCCGTCAAGCGAGATGAGCGGCGAGCCCTCCATCGCCTCCGTGTTGACGGGGGCCGGGAGCTTTTCCGCGGGCGCGTACTTCCCGCCGGCGAAGCGCGACCACCAGATGTCCCCGTCAGTCGCGTAGTAGTAGTTCCCCTTGCGGTCGAACGAGAACGTGAAGAAGAGGACGCGCGGGCCCGCGGGCACCGGCAGCTCCTCGCAGTATCGCGGTTCGCTCCAGCCGCGCTTCGTCTTCTCGACGCACCAGACCCGTTTCTCTCCCCCCGGGACCGGCGCGCCGTCGATCGGGCGCGATGAAGAGAAATAGAGCCGCTTGCCGTCGTAGGAGAAGAACGGGTGATCGTCCTTGAAATCCCTCTCCGAGAACGCCGCCTTCCGCGGATACGTCCACCGGCCGTTCTCGAGCCGCGTCGTCATGATGTAGCCGTAGGAGTAGCCGCCGCCCCGCGATTCGATCATCGGATTCCAGAAGATCTCGTCGCCCGCAGGCGAGACGGCGACCGTGGAGTGCGGCTCGTACCGGTGCGAGACGATTCCCGGCGCGAACTCCTGCGGCTCGAGCCCCGGGCGCGGCCTGCCGAGATACTTACCCCGGATCTCTGGAAACGCCGGAGCGGAGGTGTCGGCGCCGGCGGCCCGCAGATATGCTGCAAGCTCGCCGTCGTCACGCTCCTGCAGAACGTTGTACGCCGTCTGGCCGAGCATGTTCCGCGCATCGATGTCGGCTCCCCGTTCGAGGAGGAGCGCCATGATCTCCCGTTGCCCTTGCTCGGCGGCTATATGCATGGGCGTCCATCCGAACTCGTCCTTACTGCCCGGATCGAATCCGCGCCCGATGAGCGATTCGGCGATCCGCTTCGAGCCGCCGCCGGCCGCCGCGTGCAGAAACGCTCTCGCGGTGTCCGGCGCGGCCCCCGTATCGATCATCGCGTCGTAGAGCCGTTCGAGCCCGCCGGCCGCCGCGAACTCCAGCAGCATCCCGGCCTCGCGCCCCCCGGAGGGA
>JAGUZZ010000108.1:0-3476 GCA_020060525.1 bacterium
CGCCGCGTGCGAGCTCACCTCCATGACGACCGAGCGGCAGCCCCGCTCGACGAACTCCGCCATCATGCGGTGGAGGTCGACGGCGCCGGGGGTCGTGTTGCCGGCGGAGACGAGAGAGTCGCCGGAGCCGTACCCGACGGTGCCGATAATGCCGCACGCGCCGCCTTCCGTCTCGAGCACCGACCGGAGAAGAAAGGCGCTCGATGTCTTGCCGTTCGTTCCCGTGATGCCCGCGAGAACGATCTTCGACGCGGGATCTCCGTAGAACCGCCTCGCGAGGAGCGCGGCGGCGAGCGCCGTGTCCTCGACGACGAGGGCGGGAAGGGGGCTCGCGACGGGCCGGGACACGACGAGCGCGATAGCGCCGGCTCGCTCGGCTTCGCCGACGAAGGCGTGGCCGTCCGCGGCGCTGCCGGCGACGGCGACGAAACACGAGCCGCGCTTCACCTTGCGCGAATCGGTCTCGACGCCCGCCACCTCGACGTCGTTCCAGTTGATCCGGTCCCTGACCGCGACGTCCGCGGCGAGTTCGGAGAGTTTCACGTTCCGGCTCCGTTCGAAGCCGCCGCGCTCGACATCGCTCGATCGCGCGAACGCGGGGCGCAGTGTATGACGACGGTTCCTCCGTGGGCGAGCGTTCTGCCCGCCGCCGGCTCCTGCCTCGCCACGATCCCGTGCCCGCGCACGGCGCACTCGAATCCGCAGCCGAGGAGCATGCGGCGCGCCTCCCGGAGCGACAGCCCCGCGACGTCCGGCACCGCGGCGTTCGTTGTGCCGGCCGGGCGCTCCGGTCTCACCATGAGCGTCACGCGATCCGAGCGCCCGATGAAGGTGCCGGGATCGGGCGTCTGCGAGTAGACGACGCCCGGAAGGCTCGGGCAGTCGAGCGCGACGCCGCTCTTCGCCGCGAGATCCGCCGCTTCCGCGGCGGAGAGGCGCAAAAAGCTCGGCACCCGCGTCGTTCGCGAGCGCTCGCGGGATAGCGCCACGGTGCCGGCGTTCTCGTACGAGAAGATATCGGTCGAGAGGTGGATCCCTTCCATGATCTTCCCGAAAACGACGGCCGCCGATTCGCTTCCCCACCAGTACGGGTACGGCGGCTCGTCGAGAACGACGAGGCACACGAGCCGGGGCGCCTCGGCGGGAGCGAATCCGATGAAGCTCGCGACGAACTTGTCGTGCCGGTACACGCCGTTCTCGATCTTCTGAGAAGTGCCCGTCTTGCCCGCGGTCGCGATGCCGTCGACCGACGCCTTGACGCCGGTCCCCTCGAGAACGACCCCGCGGCAGAAATCGGTCATCGTGCGCGCCGTCTCCTCCGAGAAGACCCTGCGGATCGCGACCGGCGCTACGCGCTTGACGACGTCGCCGGAGGCGCTCCGCGCCTCGAGGGCGATGCGCGGCGCCATGAGCACCCCTCCGTTCGCGACCGCGCAGTACGACATGATCATCTGGAGCGGCGTAACGCCGACCTCGTGTCCGATCGCGATGCTCGGCAGCGACCGCATCGACCACGCCGCGGGATCCCGGAGCACTCCGCGCGACTCGGCGGGCAGATCGATGCCGGTCCTCCCGGCGAAGCCGAATCCGAGGATGTAGCGGTAGAAGTCCTCGCGGTCGGTCCCCTGCGCCGCCTTGATGGTGCAGATGTTGCTCGAATTGACGAACGCCTGCTTGAGCGTGAGCCAGCCGAACGGGTGATCGTCGCGGATCGTTCCCCAGTCGAAAACGGACGTGCCGTTGTCTCCGAAGAACGTGTCCTGCGGACGCGCCTTCTTCGTCTCGATCAGATACGAATGCGTGACGAGCTTGAAGGTCGAGCCGGGCTCGTAGATGCAGTTGATCGAGCGAAGCGCGAATCCGTCGCCCGACCGCCGTTCGCGGGCGATCGACCGGTCGGGCTTCTCCGCGAGCGCGAGGATGTCCCCCGTGGCGGGGTCGGCGACGATGGCGATTCCGCTCGCCGCCCCGAAGCGGTCGATCGCCTGCGCGAGCTCGAAATCGACGATCGCCTGAATGCGCGTGTCGATCGTGAGGTAGATGTCGGCGCCGGCCAGCGCCTTCCGGCCGGGCGCGTTCACCGGCTTGTACCCGCGGCGGGCGCCCGAGATCCTGCTCTCGAGCACCCAGCCGTCGAGGCCGCCGAGGACGTTCTGGAACCCCGCTTCGATTCCGGCGACGCCCTTCCCCGAGCCGTCGATCGAACCGACGAGCTGCGGAGGGAGCGATTCAAAAGGATAGAGGCGGTCGTGGATCGGATCGAGGCGCACGCCTGCGAGCGATGAGAGCGCGGATACCTGATTGTCAGTCAGGTGGAGATCCCTGCCGAGCGGGACATAGGAAGAGCGATTCCCGGTGAGTTTGCGACGCAGAGCTTTTTGGGTGAGAGCGCACGCCTCGGCCAAACACGCGACCGCCTTTTTCTTCTCTATCGGAAAATGCGCCGGCGTCACGCCGACGTCGTAGGTCCAACGGGTCACGGCGAGCGGGAAACCGTTTCGATCGAAGACATGCCCGCGGCGCGCGGGGATGAGCTTGCGTTCGAAGCACTGCCGCTGCGCCTGCTCGATGTACCGTTCGTGATCGACGATCTGGATATCGACGAGACGCCAGACGAGGACGCCGACGATCGCCGCGACGGCGACCGAGAGCGCGCGGAGACGCCGCTTCGAACGGTGCTCGGTCATCGCGCCATCCTCGCTTCGCGCGACGGAACGAACTCGAGCAGGCGGTCGATGCCCGCCTCGGCCCAGGACGGCTCGCCGTACGCCTTCGGGTCGCCGCTCACCGCGAGACGCTCGACGTCGTCGTTGGATCCCGGGCGCATGCCGAGCCCGCGGGCGAGCGGGATGATCCGCGCGGGCGCGGCGAGCTCGTTGTACCGCGACATGAGGCGCACGTTGCGCTCCATGAGGGCCTCGAGCCGCTCGCTCTCGTCGGCGATCTCGGTCGAAACGTTGAAGAAACAGACGTGAAGCGATATGTAGAGAAGCACGAGCGTCGAGAAGGAGCCGAGGAGGACGATGAACTGGAGCGGCGAGACGCGCCCCTCGAGCACCCGTTTCGCGAAACCGTAGATCCCGGACCGCCCGTTCTCACGCGGACTCATTCGGCACCCTCTCCCCCGCGCGGAGCCTCGCGCTCCGCGCCCGTGTGTTCCGTTCGATCTCCTCCGGCGCGGGCCGAAGCGCGCGCCGTACGACGAGCCGGAGCCTCGGCGCCCGTCCGCAGCGGCACTGCGGAAAATCCGCCGGGCAGACGCAGCCCCGTTCCTCCTGCCGGAGGAAACGTTTCACGATGCGATCCTCGAGCGAGTGATACGAAATGACGACGATCCGGCCGCCGGGCGCGAGCGCCGACACCGCGTCCGGAAGGGCGGCCGCGAGGTGCTCGAGCTCCCCGTTCGCCCAGATGCGCAGCGCCTGAAACACGCGCGAGAGCGTTCCGAAGCGATCCGCGGCCGGAGCGACGGACGC
>JAGUZZ010000205.1:0-4841 GCA_020060525.1 bacterium
CGCCGCGGCGCCGGGCGCCTCCGCGCGCGAGAGGGCCGAGGCCTCCTCCAGGATCGGGGAGAACGCCGCGCCGCAGCGCTCCGCGAGAGAGAGAAGATACGACGGAGGCACGGGGCCGTCCGCGATGAGTCGGGCGAGCGAATCCGCGCCGGCCTCTTCGGAGATCGCCGACGGATATCCGTGGGAATCGAGGAACGACGAGAGAGCGCGCGCTCGCCGCCCGGAAGGGGCTCCGTGCCGGGTGGAGGTCCCGGCGCGCCTTCGCACGCCGCTCATCCCTACTCCCGCGAGGAGCGGCTCTCCCTGCTCTTCTTCGTGCCGCGTATCGCGCAGTAGATGCCGCACATCGAGCAGAGCTTTCCCGAGTCTCCGGCGATCGGATCGTACATGGCCCGGGCGCGCTCCGGATCGACGCTCCGCGCGATGGACGTCTCCCAGTCGAGGCCGGCCCGCGCCTTCGAGACCTCGAGGTCCCAGTCGGCGGCGCCCGGGATCCCTTTCGCGACGTCGCCGGCGTGAGCCGCGATGCGCGCCGCGATGACGCCCGTGCGCACGTCCTCGACCGACGGGAGCCGCAGATGCTCGGCGGGAGTGACGTAGCAGAGGAAATCGGCGCCGTGCCACGCGGCCACCGCGCCGCCGATGGCGCTCGTGATGTGATCGTATCCGGGCGCGACGTCGGTCACGAGCGGACCGAGCACGTAGAACGGCGCGCCCTTGCAGAGCCGCTTCTGCAGCAGCATCTGGGCGGGGACGTCCTGAAGGGGGACGTGGCCAGGCCCCTCGACGATGACGCTCACGCCCCGCGCGCGCGCGCGATCGACGAGCTCGCCGATCACGAGAAGCTCGCCGATCTGGGCGCCGTCGGTGGCGTCCGCGATCGCCCCCGGACGCAATCCGTCGCCGAGGCTCAGGGCGACGTCGAACTCGGCGGCGATGTCGAGGAGACGGTCGAAGTGTTCGTAGTACGGATTTTCCTTGCCGTTCGAGACCATCCACTGGAGAAGGAAGCAGCCGCCCCGGCTCACGACACCGGCCGTCCGCGACGCGGCGACGACGTCGGCGAGCCGCTTCGTGAGGCCGCAGTGGATCGTCATGAAATCGACGCCGTCCCGGGCGTGCCGCTCGACGGCCTCGAACAGGGCGTCCTCCGTCGCGTCGGGGATCCCGCCCCCCGCGCGCGTCGTCTCGACGATCGCCTGATAGATCGGCACCGTGCCGACGGGGATCGTCGATCTCTCGCAGACCGCGCGCCGCATGGCGTCGAGATCGCCCCCCGTCGAGAGGTCCATGACGGCGTCGGCGCCGGCGTCGATCGCCACGCGGAGCTTCTCGAGCTCGACGGCGGGATCCATGTGCGCCGGGCTCGTGCCGATGTTGGCGTTGACCTTCGTGCGCAACCCCTCGCCGATTCCGACGACGCGGCTGTGCTTGCGCGCGAACCCCGTCACGACGGCGCGCCCCTCGGCGATGAGCAGCCGAAGGCGCTCGGGATCGATCCGTTCCTCCGCGGCGACGCGGCGCACGGCCGGCGTCGCCTCTCCGCCCCTCGCCCGTTCGAATTCCGTCAAATCGTTCTCCCCCTCTCAAGCTGGCAATCGATACATTATACGCGCGCGGCGGAGGCCGCGTCAACAGCGGGACCGGCGGGCGCGCGGCGCTCGATGCCGCCGGCCGGCGGCCGGACGGACTAGAAGCGCTCCGAAAGGGAGACGTGCAGGCGCGTTTCGGCGAGCGACAGCCGCTCCCCCACGCCGAAGCTCAGCGCAACGATCCCCACGGGGGAATCGGCCCGGAGGCCGAACCCCAGCCCGTTTTTGAAGGTCCACCCCTCGCTCCGCGTCTCGAACGCTCCGACGTCGTCGAAGAGGAAGAAGAGCCCCCCCTCCCCGAAGCGATACTCGACGGAGCTCCAGACGATCTTCTCGCCGCGGAACTGCGCCTCCCGGTACCCGCGGAGCGTATTCGCGCCGCCGAGCGCGTAGGTCTCCGCGAGCGGCACATCCCCCTTCGCGAAAACGCCCTGCGAGGCGAGGCGGAGATAGATGCTCTGAGATTCGAACGTCGCGACGGACGCGCTCGCCTCGAAATCGTAGAGGAGCTCGCCGTCGCGCTCCGCGGGGGCGTTCGCGAACTGCTTTTTCCGGTACGCTCCCTCGACGTGGATCGCGGCCCCCGCGGAGCCGGAGCCTGTCCGGGCGTAGCCGACGCGGAACCGCCGGCGCGAGCTCCGAGCGAGATCTCCTCACTCGGGGACGTTGCGGTCGGCGGCGAACCCCGCCGTCAACGTCGTCGCCGGGCCGAGGGGGATGCCGACGGAGAACGAACCCGCGCTCCACACGTAGACGGAATCCTGAACGATCTGCGAGAGCTCGATCCCGAGAGAGAGCGGCGTGGACGCGACGAACGGCTCGCGGAACCGGATGCCGATGCGCGAGTACGATTGCCCGTCGTTCAGCCAGTCGAGGGCGGCGTCGCGCCCGGAGCCCGCGATGTTCCGCAGGGCGAGCCCGGCGGCGCCGCTCGCGACGTACGATCCGTCCGGCTTCTTGGAGACCCCCATGGCGCCCTGAAACGTTCCGGCGCCCTTCGTCTCCTTCACGGGGAGGACGATATCGACCTCTCCCGCGCGGCGCCGCTCGAGCCTCGCCTCGCCGACCGACTCGAAGAGGCCCGAGGAGCGGAGGTACGCGCGGGCGCGCTCGACGTCCGAGCTCCGGTACGGCGTTCCTTGCCGCAGGCGGGACGTCCTGCGCGCCACCGACGAGTCGGTCTTCGCGAGACCCTCGAAGACGATCCGGCCGATCGCCGTCCGCTCCGCCTCCGAGATCGAGACGACGAGATCGACCTCGTTCGAGTCCGCCCGGTACGCGAAGCCGGTGAGCCAGACCTGCGCGTACGGGTAGCCCGATTCGTTGTACCGGGCGAGCAGCGCGCCGAGCGACCGTTCGAGGAGGAACGGGTCGAACTGTTCTCCTTCGCGCGGACGGATCGCCTCCCGCGCCCGCTCCTCTCCGAGGAGGGTGGCCCCGCTCACGGCCACCCGCCCGATGCGGGCGGGCTCGCCTTCCTCCATGCGGAGCAGCAGCTCTACGCCGTCCGCGCGGCGGATCGTGTCGGCGCGCATGCCGACCGAGAGCACGCCTATCGAGAAATAGAGTGAATCGATCCTCGCAACCTCTTGAGCCACGAGCGAATCCGAGAACGGCACTCCGGGCCTCAGGAGACTTCCCCGCGCGATCTGGGTGGCGGAGATCATCCTGTTCCCCGAGACCGCGACCGAGCGGATCACGGGGGCGGCGGCGCAGATGGAGGCGAGAAGCAGCGCCTGGCTAAAAATAAGCGCGGCTTTCCATTTTGAGATCATTGACCGTCGACACCTCCCCCCGGTAGTTCTTCTCGCGTCGCCCCGTATAGCTCAGGCCGAAGCTGATGTTGTTCGAGACCCGGTACTGCCCGAGCACGTTCCAATCCTGCCGAAAGCCCTCCTCGAGAAAGAAGAGCGGCTTTCCCGCCGACTGCTCCGCGTTCGTGTAGGTGACGCGAAGGAAGGCCGCCGCGTTGAAGCGCGATCCGATCGAGGAGCTGAAGGACGGCGTCACGAGGTAGGACGTCTGCTCGGCCGCAGAGACGGCGTCCGCCCGGCGCTCGGCGCCCGCCTCGAGCGAGAGCTTGGTGGAAGGGCCGAAACGGCGGATGACGGTCTGAGAGAGCGCGACCGTCTCGATCTCGTAGCGCTCGCCGAAGGCGGCCGTCTCCCGGCTCGAGAGGGCCGTCCTCGCCTCCCAGGCGAGGGCGACGGCGTTCCACGCGGCGGATTCCGCGCGCAGGCGGAGCTCGCGCGCGAAGCTCTCGGCCGCGGCCCCCTCCGTGCGGTTGTCCTCCTCGTCCTCGCGTGAATACGAGACGCGGAGCTTGAAGATCCGCGACGAATTGAAGAGGGTGCACTCTTCGCGCAGCCTCGTGACGCCGTAGACGGTGACGTCGTCCCGCTGGAGAAGCGAGGGACGCATCAGGAAGAGACCGGTGAGATCGTCCGTGCGGGATTTCTCGACGAGGGAGAAGAAATGATCGAGCGAGAGCTCGCGCTTGAGCGTTCCCCAGAAGCCGTCCTCCCTCCCGGCGCCGCCGATGCCCCGCACGCCGGCGCCGAAGCTCGCCTGCATGCCGAACTCCACCGTGTTCACGCCGACCCGCTCGGCGCCCGGAATGTAGACGAGCATGTAATCGCCGCGCTTCTGCCCGACCTCCCGCCCGGCCGCGTCGTAGTCCCCCTGCATCTCGCCGACGTATATCACCGACTTCTGGAGCGTGCGCTCCTCGCCCCCGCCGATCCGGTAGCTCACGTCGGCCGCGACGCCGGCGCGCTCCCACGAATCCCTCGCGCGGATTCGCGCGAGGTTGTTGACGGAGTCGTACCCGCCGAGCGGCTCGCGGGTGCGCCGCTGCGTGGCGAGAAGCTCGACGATCCGCGCGCCCCTCGAATAGGCGCCGTCGAAGCTCACCTCGTCGTTCTCGCGTCCGCGGCCCCAGGCGCTCCGGAGGGTGTCGAGAACGTCCGTGTTCCGCCGGGTGAGGGAGAGCGCCCCGCGCCACGGTCCGGTGTCGCGGGAGGCGATCGAGACGGTTCCCTCGCGGTAGAACCGACCCGTGTCGGGGCTCGCGTCCGACTGAACGGCGTACCGCTCCGATTCGAACGCGACGCGCGGCGCGAGGCGCCAGAACGCGAAGGCGCCGGCGCTCCGCAGGAACCGCCTCTCCCTCCCGTCCCCCGCTTGCGAGCTCATGACGCGCACGGCGGCGCCCCTGGAATCGAGGCTTCCGATCGCGCCCTCGGCGTC
>JAGUZZ010000066.1:0-3143 GCA_020060525.1 bacterium
GACATGCGCTTTTCTTCAGGAAAAGCGGCCGCACGGAGTAAAGCCGCACGGAATCGATCGCAGGAACTCCGGGCCGCGCTCGGAGGGCGGGCGGGATACGCGGCTCAACCGGAGCGGGGGCGCGCGGCGTTTCACGTGAAACAAGGGGCGGAGCGGCCGGGATCGGTTTCAGGCTCGGGCTGCGGGGCGCGCGTATCGTCCGAAGCGCGGCGGAAAAACCGCCACAACCGCATAATTACTATATAGGATAGCCGGTTGCAAACATGTTAATAAGCCGGTGTATATTATTTGCCCAAGGCCCATATTTTTCGTTGCTTTCGTGTTCGCCGACGCCTATAATGCCCTTGACCCTGCCTCACCCCGGGAGGAGATTATGTCGCACAAGTCCTTGTATTATTTGGCGTTATGCGCGTTATGCACAGCGCTTCCCGGCGTGTTCGGGTGCGAGGACACGGTCAAGTATCTGAACGAGGCGCCCTCGGAGCTCAAGATCACCGCGGAAAAATGCTTCGTCGCGGGCAGCGCAATCGTCCGGCTCGTGGGGACGGCGACGGATGCGGACGGAGATTCTCTTACGTTTCGATGGACCGCGTCATCGGGCAGCTTTCCCGCCGGAGCGGCGAACGACACCGTGTACTGGAAGGCGCCTTCAGCCCCAGGGGCCGCGACCATAACCATGTCGGTCACCGACGAGATCGACACTCGGTCGCTTCAGCAGACGATCACGGTCTGCGAGCTTCTCCCCGCGCAGGTGATCGTTTCGAGAACGATAGCGAACGCCGGCCATATCTATATAACGAGGGGCGACGCGCCGATGCGGGTCGCGGGGGGCGTCACGCTCACGATCGAGCCCGGCGTCACGATCGTCATGGACCGGACCCTCGGGGGGATCGAATCGTACGGCCGGATCGTCGCCGCGGGAACGCCCTCGCAAAAGATATTTCTCCGCGGAAACACCTGCTCGAGCGAAACGGCGATGTGGACGGGGATATATCTCATCGACGCGACCGGCGAGGGGATCTTCAGGAACTGCGAGATCACCGCCGGCATGGACGGCGTCACGGCGCGCGACGGCGCGACGCTCGACATCAAGGACTGCCAGATCTACAACCACTACGACTTCGGCGTGAACGTGCTCTACGGAGCGACGGCGACGATCCGCAACTGCTCGATCTGGGATAACGGCGACGGCATATACGTGGACGACGCGTCCGCAGAGATCCGCCGCTGCTCCATACGATACAGCGACGGCGACGGCCTCCTCTTCGCGGCCTCGCAGGACGCCGTTCAGGCGTCGATCGAAAGCTGCGTCGTCGCCAACAACTACAAGAACGGGTTCGTAATCGCCGATCGCGCCGCGCCGGCCATACACTACTGCTCGATATTCGCGAACTCCGAGGCGGGCGAGGGCACGTACGCGGTCAGGCTCTCGGCGAACGCGTCGCCGGAGCCGATCCGCGCGGAGAACAACTACTGGGGGCTCGGCAACGACACGGAGGAGGAGATCGCGGCGATCATTTACGACGCGGTCGACAATCCCGGGGCGATCTTCGCGTACGTGAGCTTCATTCCGTGGCTCGTCGAGGCGCCGGCGGCGAGGCATCCGATGGCTGCCGGCGCGACGGGACGGTCATGGGCAAGATAATCGCGATCGCGAACCAGAAGGGCGGCGTCGGGAAGACGACGACCGCGGTCAATCTCAGCGCGAGCATGGGCGCCGCGGAGAACCGCGTGCTCCTCGTCGACGCCGATCCGCAGGCGAACGCGTCGAGCGGGTTCGGCGTCCGCGCCGGGGACGGAGAGGACACCGTCTACGAGGTTCTCCTCGGCGAAGCGAGCGCGGCGGAGGCGATCCGAAAAGCGGAGCTTGTGGATCTTCTTCCCTCGCATCAGCGCCTGACCGGCGCCGAGATCGAGCTCGTCTCCCAGATCGCGCGGGAGCGCAAGCTCAAGGACGCTCTCGCCGAGGTCGAGGATCGATACGACTTCATCGTGATCGACTCGCCGCCGAGCCTCGGGCTGCTCACGCTCAACACCCTCACGGCGGCGGATTCCGTTCTCATCCCGATACAGTGCGAGTACTACGCCCTCGAGGGTCTGAGCCAGCTTCTCAACACGATCAGGATGGTGCAGAAGCACCTCAATCCGGATCTGCGGATCGAGGGGGTGCTGCTCACGATGTACGACAAGCGCCTCAACCTCTCGAATCAGGTGGCGCAGGAGGCGATATCGTACTTCGGCGACAAGGTGTACGAAACGGTGATCCCGAGAAACGTCCGCCTCAGCGAGTGCCCGAGCTTCGGGCGGCCGATCATTCTCTACGACGTGCAGAGCGTCGGCGCGAAGAGCTACCTCAAGCTCGCCCGCGAGGTCATCGAGAAGCAGGGCTCTCTCGAGAAGCACGAGAAAGCCGCGGCGATGGCCGCGGGCGACGAGGCGCCCCGCGAAGGGAGGCGGCAGCCGAAATGACGAAGAAGGTGCTCGGGAGGGGCCTCGGGGCGCTCATCTCGCAGGATCTGCGCGAGAGCGTGTCGGAGACCGAGCGGGTGAAGGAGCTCGACGTCGAAAAGATCGATCCGAACCCGCACCAGCCGCGGGCGGCGTTCGACGACGAGCATCTGCGCGAGCTCGCCGAATCGATCAAGCGCCACGGCGTCCTGCAGCCGGTCGTCGTGCGCCGAGCGGGGGACCGCTACGAGCTCGTTCTCGGCGAGCGGCGGCTGCGCGCCGCGAAGCTGTGCGGAAAGACCGCCGTGCCCGCGATCGTGCGGGAGATGGACGACGCCGAGTCGCTCAAGCAGGCGCTCATGGAGAACCTCCAGCGCGAGGATCTCAACGCGGTCGAAGAGGCGCGCGGCTACGAGCTCCTCCGGACGGAGTTCTCCCTGTCGGCGAAGGATATCGCCGACATGATCGGCAAGGATCGAAGCACCGTCGCCAACTGCCTGCGCATCCTCGCTCTCCCCGACGAGGTGAAGGAGCTCATCGTCGCGGGGCGGCTCACCGCGGGGCACGCCCGCGCGCTGCTCGGGATCGAGGGCGCCGCGGCGCAGATCGAATGGGCGAGACGGATCGTGAGCGAGAGCCTGACCGTGCGCGAGATCGAGCGCACGGCGCCCGGCAAGCCCGGGAAGAAGCGGGGC
>JAGUZZ010000323.1:0-8258 GCA_020060525.1 bacterium
CTCGACGACGCGCTCCTTCTCCCCGCACGATATGAGGAGAAGGATGATCATCGTCGTCGCTGCCATTATTCTGTTCATCGTTTGCTGCCTCCGCCCGGCACATAACGCAACCGCTGTGCCACGCGTCGATTGCGGCGGAAAATCGACGGCATCCCGCGGCGAATACTCGGGTAACAGTTATTTTCCCAGTGGATTACAGCTATCGAAAAAACGAATGGATAACGCGGCGCTTTCTTCGGGGCTCGCCTTTGAGCGTCCGGGCGTGTCGTCGGAACTCGACAGAAGTGTCCTCTTCGATGGACAGAACCGGTGCGCGCCGCGGAATCGAGCGATGAGGAGTTAACGTTTCAACAGCCGTCGCGGGCGGGAACGGGGAAAGAAATAGTCAGGGGCATAAGACGCGAGCACCGGAGGGGATGTCCATACTCGCTTTCCTTAGGATCTCGCCATTCCAAAGGTTACTTATACCCCTGACGGTTACGATGTTATGATAGACGTCCAAGACGGGTCAAGAGAATTTTCGCGGTTTAGAAAAAATCAGCGGAGAGACACCGCCCATTCCTTGTCCTCGAGACCCCACCTTTTCCCCTTATAGCTCCAGGAGAGCCAATTGCGACAAGGAATTTTTGCTGTCTCTCCGCTTCGCCGATCCCCTTCGCCAACCGATACCTGTTCATATAGCATGGCATCAGCCGTACCAATCGGCCGGCGAAGACCGAAATTCCGCGCGCTCGTAAGCCGCTTATAATAATAGGCTTACAAATAGGCCGGAAACCGGCGTAGGGACCGGGGCCACCCGGGTCGCCGGCGCGGGGTCAAGGACCTTGATAGAGCCGGGCGCGATCGCCGTATTCCGTTGTCAAGAAGACGGTTGAAATATCAAGCGTCTTTACAGCCTCTGTGCAGCATGCTCACAAAGACCGCTCCCGAACCGCGGCCCCATCCGAAGGATTATGAAGATTATTGATTGATCGAGGATCTCGCTCAATACCCTTCCGCGATCTTGAGGTCGCGGATCTTCTTGAGGAGGGTCGGATAGCTGATGCGAAGCTCGTTCGACGCGGCGCTTCGATTCCAGCCGTTCCTGATGAGGCACTCGGAGATGACGCGCTTCTCGAGATCCTTGACGCGGTCGGGAAGCGCGAGGCGCCGCTGATCGATCGAGCAGCTTTCCGTTTCGTCGAACGCGATCGCCTCGGGGGTGATGAGACCCTCCTCGTCGCAGAGGATGACGGCGCGCTTGACGATCTTCTCGAGCTCGCGCACGTTGCCCGGCCATTCGTACCCCGCCAGCAGCGCGAGCGCCTCCTCGGAGAATCCGCGCACGTGCTTCGCCATCCGGTCGCGGAAGACCTTGAGGTAATACTCGGCCAGCAGATGGATATCCTCGATCCGCTCGCGAAGCGGCGGGATCGTGATCGGAAAATCGTTGATCCGGTAATAGAGGTCTTCGAGCATCGTGCCGTTCCTGATCATCGACATGAGATCGTGCTTCGACGCGAACACGAGACGCACGTTCACCGGGATCATGTCGTTGCCGCCGACGGGGCGCACCTTCATCGTGTCGAGAAACTGAAGCAGTTTCCCCTGCAGAACGATCGAAGTCTTGGAGATCTCGTCGAGGAACACCGTTCCGCCGTCCGCCTCGGCGAGGAGCCCTTTCTTGTCGCAGATGGCGCCGGTGAACGCGCCCTTCACGTGGCCGAAGAGCTCGCTTTCGAGGATCGTCTCGGGGAGAGCGGCGCAGTTCACGTGGATGAATTTGCCGTCCCGGCGCGGGCTCAGCGCATGTATCGCGTTCGCGATGAGCCCCTTCCCCGTCCCCGTCTCCCCCATGAGCAGGACGGTCGCGTCCGATTGAGCGACCTTTTCCGCGAGAGTGAGCACCCGGAGCATCCGGTCGTTGCGCGTAATGACGTGCCGGAAATCGCCGCCGCGCTTGCGCGCGTCATCCCCCGCGGCCGGGGGCCGCACGGCGTTTCCCTGCACGAGAACGTCGACGAACGACGCGTAGGAAGCGACGACGTCCGGCACCTGCCCCACGCGCGCGGGCTCTTTCCCGTCGGCGCCGGACTGGAAGAAGAGGATCCCGTAGGGCTCGCCGTCGCGGCAGAGCGGATGGATGTAAATCGGCCCTCCGTTGCCGGGAAGAACGTCGCGCACCGCCGCGGTGCGGCGGTCGCGGAGAACGTCCGTGAGGAGAGCGCCGGAGGAGCAATCGGCGTCCTCCCGTCCGAGGAACCACTCGGTGATCATCCGCGCCGACGGCTCCGGGACGTCGCGCCTCGCGAGGATCGTCACGGCGCGGCCGCCGCCCGAACGAGCCGAGAAGAGCGCGACGAATCCGTGCCGGAAGGTGATCTTCCCGAGCAGGTCGCCGAGCAGGTGGTCGAGCACCGTCGCGATGTGCGGATTCTGCGCGAGGACGCCGGAAAATCCGCCCGGCAGGCCCGCGACGGCCGTCGAGGGAGCGAGGTCGCCCGCGACCTCGTCCTCGATGCTCCGCCGCATCCGCCGCGCGCGCCGCATTAAATTGCGGTCTCTGAGATCCTCCGCGAGGCGTTGGGCCTCGTACAGATGCAGGAGACACTCGTCGCGGTTCTTGAGCTCGCGCTCGATGCGCGCCATGAGGAGATGCCCCTCGACGAGATCGCGGAACTCGTCGGTCCCCTCGAAATACGAGAGGGTGCCGATCACGAGCTTGCGGGCCAGCAGAAACGCCTCCGTGCCGGTCTTCGCGATCGTGCACTCAGCGAAAAGCAGGCCGGTTTTGTGCGCTTCGTACAGGTTGTTCGAATCGCGGAAGGTCTTGATGCTGTCCGCGATGTATCGCTCCGATTCGTCGGCGCGGCCGAGTGATGCGTGCGCAAGGCCGATCGTCCGCTGGATGTATCCTATTTCGTGCACTTCTCCGCACTTGCGGGCCACGTCGAGCGCGCGCACGCCCACCGCGACCGCTTCCTCCGCCTTGCGCTGCTTGAGGAATATCTCCGTTTCGCGCCTGAGAACCTCGGCGACGATGTCGCCGTCGGCGGAAATCTTCTTGCCCCGCGCGAGAGCCGTCGAGTAGTTCTGCAGCGCTCCGTCGAGATCGCCGCGAGCAGCCATGAGATCGCCGAGGTATTCGTCGGCGAGCGCGATCTCGCGTCCGAACCCTCTGCGCTCGGCGAGAACGCGCGCCTCGAGCAAATGCTTCTCGGAGGCCGTGAACTCACCGGTTCTCGTCTGCGCGAGGCCGAGCTCGAGCGTGCTCCGAACGTACAGAAGCTCGTTCCCCGAGAGCTGAGCCATCTTCCGCGCGCTCGCGAACGCGCTCGTGGCGCTCGCGAAGTCGCGCGATTTGAGGTGGGTGATGCCGAGGTTCAGCGTCACGCGGACGCGGTGCTGGACGAGCCCCATCTTCTCGCAGAGAACGAGCGCGCGGTTGAAGAAATGCACGGCCCGCTGGAAACGGCAGGCGTCCTTGTGGAAAATCCCGAGGCTGTTCAGCACGTGCGCTTCGCCGACGAGGTCGTCGATGCGCCGGTAGGACGCGAGCGCGTCGAGAAAATACTGCTCGGCCTCCTCGCGCTTGCCCAGCCGGTAGTGGCAGACCGCCAGCAGCACCTGAACGCGCCCGACCTCGCGGTGCTCGTCCGAGGTGCGAAGCAGCCGGTACGCCGTGAACGCCTCGTGGAGCGCCTTGTCGACGGCGCCGCGCTCGCGGAGTATGATGCCGCGCAGGCGCGCGAGCGTGCCCTTGCTGAACGCGTCGTTTTCGTCGCAGTAGCCCTCGGCGCTCTTGAGGTATGTCGCCGCTTCGTGGAGCAGCCCCTTCTCGATGTAGCACGCGCTTATCTTCCGGTATATCCGCAGAAGATCGGCGGGCTGGGGCGCCGCGTGCACCTTTTGAAGGGATTTCTCGTAATACTCGAGCGCCACGGAGTAATTCTCCGTGGAAAAATGCATATCCCCGAGCTCTTCTTCGGAGCCTATCGAGCTATAGTTCGGCCCGGACTTCTTCTTCGGATACTCGAATTCGTCCTTGCCGTGGGGGTCTTGAGGCATCGGTTACTCCCAGGGACAGATGGCCGGCGAAGACCATCATTCAAGGTTCGAGACGCTATGTCCGTCCAGCTCAGGCGAAGTTGGTCCCCTCCGCTCATCGCCCCCGAGGATCGACCGAAGAGGAGCCTTCGGATCGGGGATGAGCTGATCGCCGATGGTCCTTCCGTTGCCGAAGTCATCGGCGTCACCGCCAAGAATATAACCCGCTCCGCCGCCGGCGGGCCCGTCGACGCCGTATACAACGAAGAACGATCCGCAGAAGGGGAAAACGTTCACGCGGAACATTGCGACGATCGACTGTATACGGTATCCCAACGAGGGCCGCGCGGCCAGAACGGCCGAGGAGGTGAAGATGGTGAGAACCAGCAGCGCAGAGAGGAGAACGAGGAGCCTTCTCATGCTACCATCTCCTTCTTACCCGGAGCCTTGCGGCTCCCACACACACAACCCTAGCACCCGCTTATAATGATAATATCCGGCGACGCCCCGGTCAAATATTTCTTTTGAAACCTCAATAAAAAATCGGCATTTAGCCGATTTATCGCATTTTTTGCTCTATAGGTGCTTCCACTCAAACGGATGGCGGCGTTCAGGATAGTTCAATCGTCGTCCCCGGACGCCTCCTTTCGGAAATCGATCCCGTATTTCTCGAGCTTTTTATAGAGGTTGCTCCGCTGCATGTCGAGCTGGCGCGCGGTCCGCGAGACGTTTCCGTTGTTCTCTCGGAGCTTGCGCTCGAGATATTCCTTTTCCATGAAGTCCTTGAACTCCTGGTACGTCCTCAGCCCGAAGGGATCTTTCCGCGCGTCCTCCTCGCGGACGATGGTGAGCGCGGGGAGGTCGTCGCGGCGGATCACGTCGCCGCTCGTGAGGATGCAGAGGCGCTCGATGAGGTTTCGGAGCTCGCGCACGTTGCCGGGCCACGAGTACGCCATGAGGGCGTCGAGGGCGTCGGGGGACAGCTTCTTCAGGGACCGCCCGAGCTCTCCCGCGACCTCGCGCAGGAAATATTCCGCCAGCATCTTGATGTCCGACGCGCGCTCGCGCAGCGGCGGGATACGGATCGGGACGACGTTCAGCCGGTAGAAAAGGTCCTCCCGGAACCGGCCCTTCCCCGCCTCCTCGATGAGGTTCTTGTTCGTCGCGGCGAGCACCCGCACGTCGACGCGCTTCGTTTCGGTCCCTCCGACGCGCTCGAAGACCGATTCCTGGAGGACGCGGAGCACCTTGGCCTGCGCCGACAGGCTCATGTCCCCGACCTCGTCGAGAAAAGGGGTGCCGCCGTCGGCGAGCTCGAACTTGCCGATGCGCTGCGAAACGGCGCCCGTGAAGGATCCTTTCTCGTGGCCGAAGAGCTCGCTCTCGATGAGCTCCTCGGGGATCGCGGCGCAGTTCACTTCGACGAAGGGCTCTCCCGCCCGCTTCGAGAGCTCGTGGAGCTTGCGCGCGACGAGCTCCTTTCCCGTGCCGTTTTCACCCATGATAAGGACGCGGGCGTTCGTCGGCGCCACGCGGGTCACCGTCTCCATGATCGAGAGCATCTCGGGATGGTTCCCGATGATCTCGGTTTTCAGCCCGACGCGCCTCTCGAGCTGGACGTTCCGTCGCGCGAGCTCCGCCTGCGCGAGGCCGTTGCGGATCGTGAGGAGCAGCCGCTCCATGTCGATCGGCTTCTCGAGAAAATCGAACGCGCCGAGCTTCGTCGCCTCGACCGCCGTATTGATGGTGCCGTGTCCCGATATGATGATGACGGGGAGAGAGGGATACTGCTCCCGGAGCGCCTCGAGCACTTCGAGCCCGTCCATCCCGGGCATCTTGATGTCGAGAAGCACGATGTCGACGCGCTCGCTCGCGGCGAGCTCGATCGCCGCGCGGCCGTCGGCCGCGCTGAAGGTCTTGAACTTCTCGAACGTGAGCAGCCGTTCGAGCGAGCTCCGGATGCTCTGTTCGTCGTCGACGATGAGAACTCGCTTGCTCATCCGCTATGCACCCCTTCCCTCGAGCACGACGCCCCAGCGCAGGTCGCGCGCCGTCACGGCGAACTCCCGCGCGCCGAGGGCGTTGAGCAGCGACTCCGCGAGCATGACGCCGGCGGGCAGGAGCCGCGCGCGGCCGGCGTCGAACGGCAGCGAGCCCTCCTCTCCCGAGCGGACGATTCCGGCGAGCCATCTCCTCACGAGACCGAGATCGTCGAGCGTCATCCGCTCGGCCTCCTCGAAGACCGGCTCGAGCCCGCGCAGCACGCGCAGCGCAACGGCGAGCGAAACCGCCGTCCCGCCCGTGGCGAGCATTGTAGGGCGTTCCGCGAACGCCGGCAAGGGATAAACCGCCGAGCCGGGCGCAGGAATAGACGCGTCGTACGATTCGAGGAGCTCCGCGACGCGCGCGGCGCCCCCCTCTCCCTCCGCGAGGGCGGCGAGAGCCGCGCGGACTCGGTGCGTGCCGACGGGCAAACCGGCGAACCCCTCCATCGACAATCCGCGCCCCCACGACACCTCGGTGCTCGTGCCGCCGATATCGACGAGACAGAGCCCGCCGCGGAGCCTCGCGAAGAAGGCGGCCCCCAAGAAACCGTAGGACGCCTCTTCACGCTGCGAGAGGACGCGCACGGAGAGGCCCGTCTCCCGCTCGACGGCCCCCGCCACGGCCGGAGCGTTGCGCGCCTCCCGGAGCGCGTTCGTCGCGACGAGAGCCGGACGCGGACATCCGGCGCCGCGCGAGATCTCGACGAGCTCCCGGGCGAGCTCGAGCGAACGCGAGAGGGCCGCGCTTCCGATCGATCCGTCCGAGGCGAGATCCTCTCCCCAGCCGATGTGGCGGCGTTCGTCGCGGACGGTCCGCCCGCGGAACCGGCCGCACTCGAGCCGTCCGTCCTCCGGAAACTCCCCCTCGGCGACGAGCAGGCGGAAATAGCTGCTTCCGAGGTCGCAGCATCCGCGCATCTCGCTTTTTCGGTGGGACGCGTCCGCGCTTTTCCGTATCATTGCCGATGAGCGCCGGAGGTCGCGCGACGCATGGAAAAACGGATCATCAAGGACCTTTCCGCCGACGAGCTCGCCGCCGCGATGGCCGCCATGGGAGAGAAACGCCATCGCGCGGTCCAGATTATCAAATGGCTCTATCAGAAAGGCGCAGCGAGCTTCGCGGAGATGACGAACCTGCCCCGCGACCTGCGGGAGCGCCTCGACGAGCGGTTCGTCGTCACGGCTCCGCGGCTCGTCGAGAGCATACGCTCGGGCGCCGACGCGAGCCAGAAGTTTCTGCTCGAAACGGCGGACGGCGCGCTCGTCGAGACGGTCCTCATGGTGGCGGACGGGCACCGGACGATATGCGTCTCGAGCCAGGCCGGCTGCGCGCTCGGCTGTTCCTTTTGCCGGACGGGGGAGGGCGGCTTCGAGCGCGATCTCACGAGCGGGGAGATCCTCGGTCAGGTACTTTTCTTCAAGTCCGGCTACCTGCCGCCGCGGCGGCGGTTCAACATCGTCTTCATGGGGATGGGAGAGCCGCTCCTCAACATGAGAAACCTCGCCGCCGCGATCGAGATACTGAACATGGAGGCGGGGTTCGGGCTCGGGGAGAAACGGATAACGGTAAGCACCGTGGGCATTCCCGCCGGGATCCGCGAGCTCGCCGCGACGGATCTTCGCTTCTCCCTCGCCGTCTCCCTCAACGCGACGACGGACGAGTCGAGAAGGCGCCTCATGCCCGCGGCGCGCGATCTCGGCGACACGCTCGCCGCGGCGCGCGAGTTCGCCCGGGCGCGGCGCGCCCGCGTCACGCTCGAGTACGTTCTCATCGCCGGGGAGAACGATTCGGACGAGGACGCCCGCCGGCTCGCGGCGCTCTCGTCGGGAGGCCCCTTCAAAATCAACCTCATACCGTTCAACGAATGGGACGGCTGCGAGCACCGGCGCCCCGGCGAGGACCGGATCGAGCGCTTCATCGGCC
Source organism: bacterium (assembly GCA_020060525.1). Classification (GTDB taxonomy): domain Bacteria; phylum Krumholzibacteriota; class Krumholzibacteriia; order Krumholzibacteriales; family Krumholzibacteriaceae; genus SSS58A. The sequence goes on from JAGUZZ010000323.1 coordinate 7,996, forward strand.
TGCTTCTCCCGACCGCGCCCGCCGTCACCGTGCGGCGCAGTCAGGGAAGGGATATCGGCGCCGCCTGCGGCCAACTGCGCCGCCGGCGGCTCTCGCGCGGCTGACGGGCGCGGAACCCCGGACACGAAGCGATGTCGTGGAGAGCTGGCTCATCGAACGAGCAGCAACTTGCTGGTCGCGGCGAAGCGGCCCGATCGGACGCGGCACAGATACACGCCGCTCGCGACGGGGTTCCCGCGCTCGTCCGTGCCGTCCCAGCGCGC
>JAGUZZ010000227.1:0-6415 GCA_020060525.1 bacterium
AGCAGGGCAACGACATCATCGCCTCGAACGCGTTCTCGTTCGGCGTGCAGGCGAGCACGGAGGTCGTGCGCTTCGTCGTTCCGTACGGGGGGCTCTCCTACGACACCCACTCGGCCGAGGTCACCTACGAGAGCGACGCCGAGGGCTCCGAGGAGACGGTGAACCTCGATTTCGAGAAGAGCGACACCATGCGTCTCACGCTCGGTGTCATGTTCGATCTGCCCGTGTTCAAGGCCTTCGCCGAGTACAACGTGGCTTCCCAGAACAGCTTCGCGTTCGGAATCGGGTTCGGCTTCGGCGGCTGAAACGCGGAATGCAAGGATAAGGAGCGGGATGAATATGAAACGAACGACCAAAGCGGCGATGCTCATCGTCCTGCTCGCGGGGATCGCGGTCCTCTCGGGCAACTGCATCATGGAGGATCGCGTGGTCGAGATCGTGCTGAACGACTCGACGTGCGCGAATTGGAGCGAGAATCATCAGTCCGCGAACTACGCGAGCGAGGTCGCGATCGATTACGCGGACGAGATCAACCGGATCCTCGGGGACGAGGATCTATCGCGCGAGGATATCGTGTCGGCCCATCTCGTGCGCGCGAGCTACGGCGTCACGGAGTTCTCGCACGGCCACGACTGGACCATAACGGGTTCCGTGACCGTTCGGCGCGGGGACGTCTCCGACGGCCCGGAGGTCCTTTTCGATTACCTGACCCTGTCCGTCGCCGGCGCGCTCGGAGAGGATTTCCCGGCGCCGCTGGACGCGGGCGGCGTCGGCGTCATCAACCGGGCGCTCGCCGACTTCATCGAGGGCGGAAATCCGATTCTCGTCTTTCGCGTGGAAAACAGCGGCGTCTCGCCGGCGCCGAGCGTCGCAGACCCGATACAATTCGACTGGCGGGCCTGCATGCACATGCAGGTCATCACCTCGATGGATATCGAGGTGCCGGATCCCTTCTGAGCGGACGATCCGCTAGAATCGAAGCTCGAACGTGACGCCCATCCCGCCTCCGGGCGCGAGAGGCGCGAGCGCGGTAAGTCCGCCCCCCGCCCGGTGCGCGCGCGGAACGAGCCAACCCGCGGCGCTTCCGACGACCGCCCCCGCGATGACATCCGTCGGAAAATGCTTCCCCGCCTCGCACCGGGCGGCGCCGACCGACGCCGCGGCGAGAAGCGACGCCGCCCAAACGAACGGCCGGGCCCCCGAATGCGGACGATATGCGTCGTGCACGGTCGAGAGGAACACCGCCGAGGCGAAGGCGATGCTCGCGTGGCGCGAGAAGAACGAGCATCTCGGCTCGTCCGACGTGCGCACGTCCATCGGCGCGTCGGGGTTGTACACCTGCGGACGGATGCGGGCGAACGACGCCTTCGCGTACGACGGAACCGCCGCGGCGAAGGCGATCGTCTCGAGATACATCGCCGAAACCGTCCTCCAGTCGCTTCGCGCCCTGTCGTCCGCGGCGAGGGCGAGGGGCGCCGCGACGATCGCCGCGATGAGAACGTTGCTGGCCGTCCGCGCGGTTTCACTGTAGTTGTACGCCGCGCCGCGGTCGAATCCGTTGATTTCGCTCCGCGACAGCGCTTCGATCTCCCCGAGGGTCATATCCCGCGAACGCCCCTCGACGGCCGCGGCGCCGGCGACGGCGAGCGCCGCCGCCCCGCCGATCCATCCGTCGAGCCGGCCGCTCAGCCGGTACGGCGGATCCCCGCCGTTCGCTTCGCGGCCCGGAGCTCCGGCCGCGCCGGCGGACGCTCCGCTCGGCGGACAGAGAGCGAGCATCGCGCCGAGAACCGCGTTTCGTATCACGTGCCCGCGGAGGAGATTCTTCATGACGGGGGATTGTAGCGGCGCCCGCCCGCGGTGGGAAGGGTATTCAGCGGGCGATCCGCGCCTCGGCGCGTATGCGCCGCGACCACTCGCGCGCGTCGTCGAGAAGGATGTAGATCGTCGGTAGAAGCAGCAGGGTGACGAGGGTCGAGAGGGTGAGGCCGCCGACGATCGCGCGGGCCATCGGAAAGTAGGGCGGTCCGCCGCTCCCGCCGATCGAGGTCTTTATGATGGAGAGCGGCAGGAGGTTCAAAACAGTCGTCGCCGCCGTCATGAGGATCGGCCGCATGCGGTCCCGGCCCGCGCGCGCGATCGCGTCTTCCCGCGAAAGCCCTTCCTCCCTCAGGCGGTTGATGTGGTCGACGAGCACGATGCCGTTGTTGACGACGACGCCGATGAGGATGAGGATCCCGATCATCCCCATCATCGTCATCGTGGTGCCCGTCGCGAGAAAGAACCAGTAGACTCCGACGACGGCGAAGAGGATCTGCGTCCAGATGGCGGCGGGGAAGAGGAGCGATTCGAAGAGCGAGGCCATGACGAAGTAGATGAGCGCGAGCGCGAGCGCGAGGTTGAGGAGCATCGAGTTGAGCGCTTCCTGCTCGTGGCGGAAGCCCTCGCCGTAGTTCCACGTGTAGCCGGGCGGAAAATGAAAGCCGCCGAGCGCGGCGGCGATGCGTTTTTTCGCCTCGCCTATCGTGATGCCGTCGAGGTTGGCGGTGACGTTGAGGGACGTGGTGCGGTTTTCGTGGCGGATGGAGCGCGGCCCGGGCCTGACCGAGAAATCGGCGACGGACGCGAGCGTGAGGGGATCGCCGCCGCGGCCCATGAGCGGAACGTTCTCGAGCTGCGCGAGCGTGCGGCGGTCGCTGTCCTGGAACTCGAGACGCACGTCGATCTCGCTCTCGGCGCCTCGGAAACGCGGAAGGTCGATCCCCCGCATGGCCGCCGAGACGACCTGCGCCACGTCGCCCGCCGAAAAGCCCTGCTGGCGGGCCCGCTCGCGGTCGACGACCACCCGAATCTCTTTCTCGCCCGTTTCCGCTTCGGAGCGGACGTCCTTGAAGCCCGGAACGCGCTCGATCGTCCACGCGATGTCGCGCGAGAGCTCGGCGAGGTGCTCGCTCGATTTGCCGACGAGCTGCACGCGCACCGACTGCGCGTCGCCGAACATGCTGCGGAAATCGAACGACGGATTCGCGATGACGATCGTGGGAAGATCCTTCCGGATTGCCTCCTCGATCTCCTTGCGCGACTTCTTCGCTTCCTTGCCGGTCTCGAGGAGGATGGTCGTCGTGGCGTAGGAGTGCCCGAACACCGAGTAGACAGACTCGATCTCGAATTCGTCCTGGCGGGCGAAAAGATACTCCTCGATGACGTCGACGGCCGCCTCGACCTTTTCGAGCGCGTAGGAGCCGTTGACGTTGTAGAAGAGACGCAGGCGCCGCTCGTCCTGATCGCCGAACATCTGGGTTTTCACGAACTTCATCGGCACGGCGATGCTCAGCAGCACGCCGACGATGATGAGGACCGTCGCGCGCCGGTGCGCGAGCGTCCACGCGAGCGCCCTTCCGTACCGCTCCTGGAGGCGGTCGACGGCGGTGTCTTTCCGCTTCGCCGGCGGACGCAGGCGCGAGGCGAGCATCGGCACGAGCGTCTGGGAGATGAGGAGCGACGCCCCGAGCGCGATGCAGATCGTGATCGCTATGTGCTTGAGGTAGACGGAGATGTTGTCACGCGGGCTCAGGATGTTGGGAAGAAAAACGATGGCGGTCGTGAGCGTGCCCGCCGTGACGGCGAGCGCCACCTCGCGCACGCCGGCCTGCGCGGCGTCTTGTGCGGCCGGATCGAGCATCTGGCGGCGATGGATGCTCTCGGTGACGACGACCGCGTTGTCGACGAGCATGCCGATCGCGAGCATGAGGCCGAGCATCGAGAGGATATTGAGCGAGACGCCGAGGAAGTACATGCAGGTCAGGGTGACGAGGATCGAGAGCGGAGCGGCGAGCGCAATGATGAACGTCGTCGAAAAACGCCGAAGAAAGAAAAAGAGCACCGTCACCGCGAAACAGGCGCCCAGCAGGCCCGAGCGCAGGATCTCCCTGAGCGAGCTCACGACGCCCTCGGCCTGGTTGTCCATGTAGTAGATGCTGATCCCCGTCATCTCGGGGATTTTCCCGATCTCGTCGATCTCGGCGATGATCCGGTCCGTGACCTCGACGAGGTTCGCGCCGGATTCCTTGAAGACGTCGACGCCGATCGCATAGCGCCGGTTGAGATGCCGGCCGTATTCGAGCTCGGGGTGTTCGTACGAGATCGTCGCCACGTCCCGCAGCCGCAGGCCGTCCGGGCCGACGACGACCTCTCCGATCTCCTCGACGTTCGAGAATTCGCTCATCGGACGCACGACGAGACGGCGGTTTTCCTCGGTGATCGTGCCCGCGGTCACGAGGAAGTTGCTCCGGCGCAGCGTCTCCACGAGACCGGCGATGTCGACGCGGTGCGCGATGAGCCGGTCGGCGAGGAGCTGGATGCGGATCTCCTTCTTTTCCACGCCGTAGAGATTGACCCGCGAGACGCCCTCGATGCGCTCGATGCGCCGCTTGACGTTGCGGTCGAGCATGTCGTAGGAGTTCGCGAGATTGCGGTCGCTCGAGATCCGCAAGACGAGTATCTCCATGTCGGACGTCGAGAATTTCCGCACGTAGAACCGTCTGAGATCGGGGGGGAAGAGGTGGCGTATCCCTTCGAGCTTCTCCTTCGCCTCGAGGGCCTTGACGTTCGCGTCGATCCCCCAGTCGAACTCGAGCTCGATGGAGGCGGCGTCTTGCCCCGACGTGGATTGCATTTGTTTGATGCCGCTGATCGTTGCGAGGACCTCCTCGGCGGGTTTCGTGATCTGGCGCTCGATCTCCTCGGGCGTCGAGCCGGGGTAGGGAATCTCGATGGCGATGAACGGGGCATCGAGGGAGGGGAAGAACTCGAGCGGCAGGAGCTTCGCCGAGACGATCCCGAGGACGATGAAGCACGCGAGGATCATGAACATCGTCACGGGGCGTTTGACGGCGGTTTCGGTGATATTCATACCGTTGCTCTCCCGCGGCGGGGCCGCTATTCCTTCCGGTCGAACACGGAGTACACGACCGGTATGACGACGAGCGTGAGGAGCGTCGAGACCGTTAGTCCGCCGATCACCGTGACGGCCATCGGGGAGCGGATCTCGGCGCCTTCGCCGATCCCGAGCGCGAGGGGAAGGAGCCCGAGCACCGTCGTGAGGGTCGTCATGAGGATCGGCCGCAGACGAGCGCGCCCCGCGGCGAGCAGCGCCTCGGTCTTCTTCATGCCCCGCGCGCGAAGCTGATTGACGAAATCGACGAGGACGATCGCGTTGTTGACGACGATGCCGGCGAGCAGTATGAGCCCGATGAGGACGACGACGCTGATCGTCGAGCGCGTCGCGATGAGCGCTAGCACGGCGCCGATGAGCGCGAGCGGGATCGTGAAGAGTATGACGAACGGATGCAGGAACGACTCGAACTGCGACGCCATGACGAGATAGACGAGAAACACGGCGAGGGCGAGCGCGAGGATGAGCGAGCGGAAGGACACCGCCATTTCGCGGTTCTGGCCGGCGAGCGACGCGGTCATGCCCGCCGGCATCGCGATGCCGCCGATGATCGCCTCGATCTCTTCCGCCGCGGCGCCGAGGTCGCCGAAGGCGAGGTTGGCCGTCACGAGCGCCATGCGCTCCTGATCGGCGCGCCGGATCTCCCCCGGCCCCATGTCGATCGTGACGTCGGCCACGGCGTCGAGCGTGACGGGGGCCGCGCTTTCCGGATTGACGACGATCTTTCGGATCCGCTCGACGGAGTTGCGGTCGCGCTCGCTCGAGCGCACGAGAACGTCGATCTTGCGGTCGCGCCACGAGTAGCGGGTCGCGACGTCTCCCCGCACCTGCCCCACGACGCGGGAGGCGATCTGGTAGACCTGGAAGCCGAGCGCCGCGGCCCGTTCCCGGTCGAACCGGATCTGTATCTCCGGATGGCCCGCGCGCATCGTCGATTTCACGTCGGCGAACCGGGGGTTCGCCTCGAGCCGTCCGGCGATCTCGTTGCTGATCCGCCGGAGCTCTCCGAGGTTGTACCCGCTCACTTCGATCTCGACCGGGGTCCTGAAGGTGAAGAGCGTCGGCCGCGAGAACTTGTACTGGAGGTCCGGCATCCCTTCCATGCGGCTGCGGAGCGCCTCGACGGCGCGCGCCTCCGCGCCGCGACCGGAGCCCGGCGCGAGGGAGACGCTGAGCTCGCCCCAGTTCTCTCCGCCCTGCTCGGGGTTCGCGTCCATGCGGTTGCCGGTGCCGGCCACGGAAAAGGTCGTCGCGATCTCGCCGACGTCGCGCGCCCTCCGCTGAACCGCGGCGACGTTGGCGTCCGTGACCTCGAGCGGCGTGCCGGGCGGCAGCCTGAACTCGACGCGGAACTCCCCCTGCGCGAGCTGCGGAATGAGCTCCACGCCGATGACCGGAACGAGCGCCTTGACCTGAAGGGGCAGCTTCTGCTCGATCAGTGCGGACTCCGCGGCAGCCTTG
>JAGUZZ010000137.1:0-8897 GCA_020060525.1 bacterium
CTCTGCCCGGATCGTGAGCACGCCGTCCTCGCTCGCCCGCCGGCCGGCGAGCGCGAGAAGCCTCGCGCGAACGTCGTCGGGCAGGGACGCCGACCGTCGAACGTCGAACCGCAGGCGGACGGCGGTCGCGACCTTGTTCACGTTCTGGCCGCCGGGTCCCGACGAGCGGACGAACTCGAAAACGAGCTCCGATTCGTCGAGACGGATGCTCCCGGTCACTTCGATCATGAGGCGCCCCCGTGCTGCGGCAAGAGGAAGCGGCCGCCGAGGACGATCTCGCCGTGAGCCGCGGCCAGCGCGCACGCAATCGAGATTCTCGAACGAATCATGCCGCTTCACCTTTCGACGAGGGTTTCGGGGCGGATTGTATCACGGAGGATTCGGCGGGAATACCGATTTCGATCGAGCGCCGGCGGGCGGCGGCGAAGGAGGCGCGAGGCGACGCGTACTGCGCCGCATCAGAAGAAGAATCTTCCGCGAAGCTCGAGGCGCCACTCGTTGAGCTTCTCGCCGAAATCCGTGTTGTCGCCGCCGGCCTTGATCACTCCCTGCACGCGGAGATCGAGGTTGGTGACCGGGCTGTACGAGACCTCGGGCATGAACGAGGCGCTTCCGTCGGCGAGGTTCACAATCGAGACCGCCGCGGGGGTCACATAGAGGATGTCGAAAGGCTCTTTCCAGCTCGCGCGTGCGTAGAGGTAATGCCTGCCGGGGTGCGGGCGCCCGAAAACGGAGCTGGAAGCGCGCCTCGCCGCGTCGAGAAGCGCGCAGTCTCCGCTCTCGACGAAGGCGTCATAGGCGCAATCGACGAGCGCGAAGTAGCGCTCGAGGTCGTCGGCGCGTATGCCGCCGCCGTTGTGGTAGTACTCCGCGATGACGGTGATCTCGTTCTCGGTGAGCCAGCGGACGCCCGCGAGCGCGGCGACGGCGTCGGACGTTTCCATCGTGAGCGCGCCGGCTTCGTCGAACGCCGGTATCCCGGCATCCGTCACGTACGCGAGCTCCCCGTGGACGGCGACGTTCGACCGCAGGTTGCGCGCGAAATCCACGCCGTACCTGGCGCTTCCGCTCTCCCCGACGAACACCGCGACGTCGATATCCGTATTCCAGAGGAGCGCGTAGAGCTTGGCCGCCGCGTTCACGCGCCTGCCGTCTCCGAAATCCTCGTTCAGGTCACCCGCGACGGGCAGGATGACGGGCGTCACGGCGATGGTCGAGAGCGGGCCGTCGAAGCTCCGGATCCAATCGGCGGCGAACACGGTATACCCCTCGAGCGCTTCCTCCGGATCCTCCACGTCCTTCGGCCGCTGCATGAAGCCGATCGGATTCCAAGCGTACCCGACGCCCCATTTCACGGCTTTCTTCCCGGCTTCGATCGAGAGCCCGGGCGCGGGGCGGAGCGACAGGTATCCCTCCATCAATATCGCCCGCCGCTCCCATTCGCCGTTCTCGCGCCGCGCCTGCCCCTCGGCCCTCGCGTGGAGCGCCGCGATCCCGGCGCGGTAGGAGCCCTCGAGGCGGAGCGCGGCGTCGTACCTGCGGGAGTACCTGTCTCCGTCGGGATCGAGAGCCCGCAGCCGGTACGCCGCGGACTCCCGATCGAGCGCGGCGAGGGAAGGCGTGAGCTCGAAGAACCCGCCGAAGGTGTAGGGCTTCGTACGGATCTCGCGCTCGAGCTCGGAGAAATCGTACTCCTCCTGCGCGGGCGCTGGAGCCGGAACGGCCGCGAGCTGCGCCGCGAGCGCCGCGCACGCGATCATGCCGCGGATGCGGGTCATCGAACGCCTTCCAGCTTCGGCATGAAATTGAGCGTGAAGACCTCGTCGGCGATGCTCCGCTCCTTGATCGCGATCGTGATCATGATCGACCTGTATCCCTTGTAGAGCGGGCTGTCGGTCTCGATGACGGCGGGGCGCCTGTGCCCCTTGTCGAACGCCTTCGTTTCCTTGAAGTGGAGCGTCTTTATGAGAAGCCCCGTAGCGGCGTAGCACTCGATGGAGATCGGAACAAGCTCCTTCGCGTCCACCGTCATCGTGAGCCGGTCGTACGCCACGTACTGCGTCTTCGCCTTGAGCCGCAGGACGTAGGTCGCGCCGAGGTCTTCCATGCTCTCCACCGCGTATTCGGTCCGGTAGTCGAGGCGCATGATGTCGGCGTTGTTGAAGACGCCGCCCACGACCGACTGGAGGCTCGTGATGCGGATGGGCTTCCCCACCGCCGGGATGTAGAGCCACATGTTCTCGCCGAGCCGGAGCGTCGTCCGTCCCTTCTCGCTCTCCGGCGCGAGGAACAGAGAGGCCACCTTGTCGTGCCCCTTCTTCACGGTGAAGAGCGTGAACTCGCGCTTGCCGCCGTCCGGCTCTATGTTGATGAGCTTCCGGTAGGATTCGTAGGTCTCGGGCGCGAGGTTCCGGTCGACCGCGGCAAGTATCTCTTCGGGCGTCGCCGCCCGGGCCGCCGGCGCCGCGAGGAGCATCGCCAGCGCAACGAAAAATATTCCCACGTCGCTTCCTTTCGATTCCGGTCGTCACGCGGACGCCGTCGGCGCGAGCCCGGTCGTATCCGCGCTACACGTGCCCGAGCGCCTCGATCGGCTCCATCCGCGACGCCTTCCACGAGGGCTGCAGACTCGCGATGATCGCCACGACGATCACGAGCGCCGCGGTCGTCAGCATTTCGGAGCCGTCGACGACCGGCGCGAGAAGAAGGTTGTCCTGCTGCCCGAAGGCGAAGGGGATCTTCGCCGCGTTGAGGATCGCGATGACGGCCGCTCCGACGATCGATCCGGCCGCGGCTCCCGTCACCCCGAGGAGCAGCCCCTCGGCGAGAAAGAGCGAGAGGATCCGCCGGGGCGGGGTTCCGATGGCGGCGATCGTGCCGATCTCCCGCACCCGCTCGTACACGGCCATGATCATGACGCTGAGGATGCTGATGAGAACGACCGTTATGAGAAGGATCCGGATGAAGAAGCTCAGGGCGTCGATCATTTTCGCGACGTTCGCGAAGGGGCTCAACTTCCGCCACGTGCTCGCCATGAGGGCGGGCTGGCCGTCCTTCGTTTTGAGATCCGAGAGTTTCGCCTCGAGACGGTCGCGGACCGCGTCGATTCGATCGAACCGCGCGACGCGCACCGCGTATTCGCTCGCCTCGTCCCCCGTTATCCGCAGGAGCTCCCGCGCGTCCTCGATGTGGATGTATCCGTCGCGTCCGCCCGGCCCCGTGGCGCTCTCGAGAATGCCCGCGACGACGAACGTCTTACCGTTGACGGAGCCGTCCCGGTTCGTCGCGACGAGCACGACGGTGTCGCCCACCTTGGCTCCCATGCCTCTCGCGATCAGCACCGGCACGAGCACCGTGTCGCGCCCGAGGACGCCGGGATCCTTTTTCCCGGAGACGATCCGCGAGAGCAGCAGCGGACACGTGCGGAACTCCTTCTCCGGATCGACGCCGTTCACCCGGATGTTCGTCGTCTCCTCGAAATTGCTGAACGCCGCGCCGAACTTGAGGCGCGGCGAGAAGGCCTCGATCCCTTCCGTCTCTCGCAGCGCCTCTTCGAGCTTTTTCGTCTGGTTCGGCTGCATATTGAGGTGGAGCGGGAGGTTCTCGATGGCGGCGAGGTATCCCCGCCGGTGCACCTGCAGATGCCCGAGGAACGAGTCAGTTATGTTGCCGATCATCATGTTCTTGAACGAGCCGCTCACCGCGGAGAAAACGAGGTAAAAGATCACGCCGACGGCGATGAGGGCGACGGTGAGGGCGGTGCGCCGCTTGTACCTGAGGAGGTTCCGGGCGCCGATGCCGAATACGTTGGCCACGGCTCACTCGCCTCCTTTCCTCGAGGAAACGAGCGCTCCGTCCTCGAGCGTGTGCACGACGTCCGCTTCGCCGATGACGCGCGGATCGTGCGTGGAAAACACGAACGTCGTGCCGAGCCGCGCCGTCATGTCGCGCATCGCGGCCATGATGGCGGCCGCCGTCGCGTGATCGAGGTTCGCGGTCGGCTCGTCGGCGAGCACAAGCTTCGGGGTCCCGACGAGCGCCCGCGCGATCGCGGCGCGCTGCTTCTGACCGCCGGAAAGCTGATCCGGCCTTTTATCGCGGTGCTCGGCCATCCCGACGGCCTCGAGGAGTCCGCCGACGCGCCGGCGCCGCTCAGCGGCCGGGACGCTCTGCACCATGACGAGCGGATACTCCACGTTCTCGTACACGGTCAGAACCGGTATCAGGTTGAAGTTCTGGAAAATGAAGCCGATGTTGGCGCCGCGGAAACGCGCCTTTTCCGTCCGGCTCATGGCGGCAGGATCCTCCCCGGCGACGTTGATCGTTCCTCCGGAGGGGCGGTCGAGGCACCCGACGAGGTTGAGCAGCGTCGTCTTGCCGCTTCCCGACGGCCCCACGAAGGAAACGAGAGATCTCTCTTCGATGGAAAAGCTCACCTCCCGCAGCGCCCTTACTTCCACCTCGCCGAGGAGGTAGGTCTTCGATAGGTTTTCGGCGGAGACCAGACTCATCATCTCGCTCCCTTCGCGATCGCGTACGGAAAGGAACCGGCGCCCCCCGGCCCGCGTATCATGAGTATAAACGCGCGAAACGCGGAAAACCTGCGCCGAACCGCCGAATGCCTGCGGACCGCGCTCATTTCGCGTGAATTTCGGGGACCCGTGCCGTATAGTAGCGCCATTGCGTGCCCGGCGTCCAACGGCATCGACACGAAGCAGGTGAATTATGGTGTGGATCCGTCGCTTTCCGATCGTCGTTCTCGGCGGCCTCGCCGCCGCCCTGTTCATCGTCTCGTGCGCGAGGAGGGAGCCGGCCCGGCCGCCCGGTCCGGTCCCCTACGGCGAAGCGGCACTCGCCCGGGCCAACGAGTCGATCGAACGAGCGTTCGAGCTGTTGAAAGACGGAGCGGTCGACAGCGCGTTCGCGAGGATCGACGAAGCCGTGAAGCTCGCCCCCGGGGCGATTCTGCCGGCCTACGCCCTCGTCTGCGCGCAGTCGCTCTCGGGCAGGACGGAGGACGCCATGCGGTCGCTCGAGCGTCTCGCGCGGAACGGCATGGACTATCCCTTCATGCTCGAGGAGGATCCGGATCTCGACCCGCTGCGGACCGATCCGCGCTTTCCGAAACTCATCGAGCGAGTCCGGACGAATTTCGAGCGCGGCAGCGCGTTTCTCGCGAGCGGATTTCCCGCGTACGACGCGGCGGCCGACACGTTCTCCTCGGTCGAATCGCTGAAACGGTGGAAGGACGAGCAGGACGGGATCCGGCGCGCGAACGGGATGTTCTGGACCGTATCTCAGGGACACGCGGCGCACGTCGATGTCCTCGCGCGCTACCTCGCGAACATGAAGAAGCTCAAGGCGGACGATCCTTCGTACGACGACGGCCTCGAACGCGTGCGCGCCGCGGGCCGGCTCTCCTCGATGTACTCGCCGGGCTGGGGCCCCGTCGCGGATCTCGTTCTGCGCGAGGCCGAGGCGTATGCGCGATCGTCTCCCGCGGGGCCGGGTCTCGCCGAGACGAACTATATCGCCGCGCTCGCCCTCTCGCTGAAATACGCCGGCGGCGACGAGCGCCGCATCGAGGCGTTTTGGCGGGCGGACGGATACATCGATAACGTCGGCGCGGGGAACGAATTCTCCGGAGCCGCGTACGGGCTTCGGCTCGCGAACGACGCGAAATCCCCCGGCGCCGACGCGGCGGAGCTCGGGAAGAAGCTCGCCGCCCTCGTCGAGAAGTTCCCCGGCGACGACCGGTTGCATCGCGTGATCACGACGCGGCTCGGCCCCGAGGCCGCCCGGCTCCTCTGGCCCCTGCGGCTCGACGTGGCGGATATCGACGGCGCAACGGCGTCGCTCGAGGAATACGCGGGCAAAGTGCTTCTCGTCGACTTCTGGGCGACGTGGTGCTCGCCGTGCCGGCGGGAGCTTCCCCACATCGTCGCGGCATACGGTAAATACCGCGACAAGGGCCTCGAGATCGTGTCGATCTCGCTCGACTACGGCGATCGCGTGCCGATCGCGGCGCTTCGGGATTCGGTCGCGGCGCACGGCATGAACTGGCGCCACGTCTATGACGGCTCGGGCTGGAATACGGAGATCGTGAAACGCTGGTTCGTAGGGAGCATTCCGGCGCCGTTCCTCGTCGGAAGGGACGGCTCCCTCGCGGCGTGGGGGGACGATCTTCGCGGGGAGAAGCTCTCCGCGGCGATCGAGAAAGCCCTCTGAGAGACGCCGCCGGGCGACGCTCGCGCGGCCGTTCGGCCGCCTCGGCGCAGCGTCCGTTCGAATCTCAGGAATCGCCCGCGTCCTCGGGCTCGGCCGCGCCCCCGGTCAGGAACCCTTCCCGCAGCGCGTCGAGAACGGCGCGCGAGCGAGCCGCGTCCTCCGGCCGAACCATGAAATCGACCGGGCCGACGGCGAAGTTGAAGCTCCCGCCGATGCGCCCCGCTCCGAAGAGATCCTGAACCTCAGCGCCGCGCGCGATGTAGAGGATCCCCTCGCCGTCGAGGATCGACTTGACGATGGCGACGAGCCCTTCGTCGCCCGCGCGGAATATGCACACGAGATCGGCGTCCGGCGTCTTCGCGTCGCGTTCGTTCCCGTTCATGGCAGGCACGATAGCACAACCCCTCGAAAGCGTCTATCACGCCCCCGCTGCACGAAGCGCATCGAGCGCCCCCGCGTAGCCCATGGCGATAAGCGCCTCGACCTTGGCCGTGTCGATGGCGTTGAAGGCCGAGAGATCGGGGGCGATAATCACGTCCGATTGCTTCGTCTGCAGTTTCGTCGCGTTGCGGAGCGTGATGCCGAAGGCGTTGAGCAGCACGCCGACGATGTGCTCCGGCTTCTTGAAAGCGTGATTCGCCGTGAGGTCGACGCCGACGACGATCTCGGCGCCCAAGTCGCGCAGCGGCGATACCGGGACGTTCTCGACGACGCCGCCGTCGACGAGGATCCGGCCGCCGATCTCGACCGGAATGTACACGCCGGGCACGCAGCAGCTCGCCATGACGGCCTCGGCGACGCTCCCGTCCGTCAGAACGACCTTCTCTCCCGTTCCAATGTCCGTCGCCACGACCGCGAGAGGAATTCGGGCGTCGCCGAACTCGGCGTCCCCGACGGCGTCGATCAGCAGTTTTCCGAGCTTCTTGTTCGAGAGGAGTCCATATTGAGAAAGTCTCGGCCCCGAGACGTCGATCCATTTCGTGCGCAGGGCGATCTCCTCTATCTCGCGCCACGATTTCCCGAACGCGTAGAGGGCCGCGATGAACGAGCCGATGCTCGTTCCCGCGATGCAGGCGACCGGTATCTTGTGCTCGTCCATGGCGCGCAGAACGCCGATGTGAGCGGCTCCGAGGACGGCGCCGCCGCCGAGGGCGAGGCCGATCCTCTTCTTTCGATTGAGCCTCCTCGGAGACGATTTTCGCTTCCCGAATATCATGCGGCTCCCCCGCGCGGCCGCAAGGCCTCGAGCCGGCCGGCGATCGCGCCGGCCGTCGTGACGGACGCGAAGCCGAAGGCGAGGTTCATGAGGCTCGCGACGTGCAGCTCCTCGTCGATCGAACCGGTCCCGTCGGCCGGAACGAACACGCGATAATCGCGATAGTAGGCGTCTCGGGCGGTCGACTCGCAGCACAGGTTCGTCATGATGCCGCAGACGACCACGTCCTCCACGCCGAGGCAGCGGAGAACGGTCGCGAGGTCCGTGTCGTAAAAGGCCGAGTATCTGTGCTTGAGCACGACCTTCTCGCGGGGCCGCGGCGCGAGCGCCGGATGGATCTCGCTCTCGGGGCTCCCCTCGACGCACATGCCCTTCCACCACCATCCCATGACGCCGCTGTCGAGACCGTCCGCGTGATGAACGTGCTTCGTGTAGATCACGGGGCGCTCCGCGGCGCGGAACGCGGCGACGAGGCGGGCGACGGCCGGGATGACGGCGGGGCCGCCGGACGTGTACGTCGGAGAAGCGGGATCGAGAAAGAAGAGCTGCATGTCGACGACGAGGAGCGCGCTCTTCGCCGCCCGAAGCTTCATGTCGTGCGTGTTATAGGGAGCGAGGCGCTCGAGCCATTCGAGGGTTTTGGACGAAATCGTCCCGGCGGTTACGTACGGCTTCTCCACGGATTTCTTCACGCGGCCTCCTTGCGGAACGTCGACGTATCATCGAACCCCCGGCGGCCCGCCGTATTCGATCCGCTCGACGCGGCCGCGCCAGTAGACCTGCGGTCCCGCCGGCAGCAGCCACTCGACCTCGCCCGAGACGGGGATGCGCATCCCCCCGCGCTCTTCGTAGGCGAGCCAGCGTCCCCGCCACGGCGTCGGATGATAGACGCCTCGTTCCTCGCGGAACCGCTCGGCGGCGTACGCGCTCTCGATGAGGCCGTCCGCGCCGAAACGAACATCGAGCGAAACGGTCGCGCCGCCCGCGCTGAGGGTCGCGCGGGCGTTGAAATCGTCCAGCGGCGACCAGACGACCCCCGCGGACGGCAGAAGCGCCGTCGGCAACCACGCCGCCTCCGCGAGATAGCGCTGCAAGGCGGCCGCCGAAATCTCGGGGCCGTCCTCCGCCCGCAGCACGGTCCACAGCCCCATGAAGCTTCCGAGCATCGCTCCGCGGCCCTCGACGAAGCCGTCGCGGACGAGCACCGCGAGCCCGGGCGCCACGCGCATGCGCGCGTCCCAGACGAACCCCGCGGGCCCCGAAACCATCTCCTGAACGGCGGTGAACGGCACCCATTTGTCCTTCGCCGGGTCGATCAGAAACCGCCCGCTCTGGAGCAATCGCGCGCGGCGGTGGATCGGCTGCCCCTCGCGAAGCGCCGCGAGGAAGTAGCGGCGCACCGGCGCCGGCAGGCCCTCGATCTCGGCGGCGCCGAAACGCGCCTGCGGCCCCG
>JAGUZZ010000346.1:0-3408 GCA_020060525.1 bacterium
CCCCCGCGGCCGAAACCGCGCGCCGCGCCGGCGACCACGAAAAAACGCCCCTTCCGGCCGTCGTCGAAAGGGGCGTTCGAGCCTGTCGCGTGCGCGCCCGGCGCGGCGCGGGTCATCCGCACTTCGAGAAGCCGCACCCGTGGCACACGGCGCAGCCGCTCTCGTGCTCGAGCATCCCCCCGCAATCGGGGCAGAACCCGGCGACCCTCTCCGACGAGGCGGCCGCGAGCTTCGCGACTTTCTTGCCGGCGGGGGTCTTCTTTTCGGCGAGATAGCGCTCGAGCGCCTTCGCGATGGCGTCGCTGCACGAGAGGATCATGCCGCCCTTTTCCCACCCGGGGTTGGGACACCGCACGCCGCGGAGCTGCTTCACGATCGATTTCGGATCGAGCCCCGCGCGGAGCGACAGCGAAATGAGCCGGCTGATCGCCTCGGCCTGCGACGACGAGCACCCGCCCGCTTTTCCCATCTGGGTGAAGACCTCGAACAGCCCGTGCTCGTCCTCGTTGATCGTGACGTAGAGGTTGCCGCAGCCCGTCGTCATCTTCCGGGTGCTCCCGACGATGACGGAGGGGCGCGGCCGGGGCGTGAGCAGCGGATCCCCCGCAGCGGCCTTCTCCTCGGCCCGGTTCACGGAGCCGATATTGAGCACCTGCTCGTCGCGGCTGCCGTCGCGGTAGATCGTCACGCCCTTGCATCCGAGCTCGTACGCGAGCACGTATACCTTCTCGACGTCCTGTTTGGAGGCCGCGTTCGAGAAGTTCACCGTTTTCGACACGGCGTTGTCCGTGTACTTCTGGAACGCCGCCTGGATCCGCACGTGCCACTCGGGGTTGATGTCGTGCGCCGTCGTGAATATCCGGCGCCATTTCTCGGGGATCTCCTGGATCCCGGCGATCGTGCCTTCGGCGGCCACCTTCTTCATGAGCTCTTCGCTGAAGAACCCCTCGCGCTCGGCGATCTCCTTGAAGTGCGGGTTCACCTCGACGAGCTCGTCGCGATCCATGACGTTGCGGACGAACGCGACGGCGAAGAGCGGCTCGATGCCGCTCGAGCACCCGGCGATGATGCTGAGCGTTCCCGTCGGGGCGATGGTGGTCGTCGTGGCGTTGCGCATCCGGGAGCCGCCCTCGCGGTCGTAGACGCTCCCCTTGAAGGCCGGGAAGGTGCCTCGCTCGGCGGCGAGCGCTTCGCTCGCGGCGCGCGATTCGCGCTGGATGAACCCCATGACCTCCTCGGCGACCTCGAGCGCCTCCGCCGAGTTGTACGGGATCTCGAGGGCGATGAGCATGTCGGCGAACCCCATGACCCCGAGCCCGATTTTGCGGTTCTGGAGCGTCATCTCCCGGATCTTTTCGAGCGGGTAGCGGTTCATGTCGATCACGTCGTCGAGAAAGCGAACCGCTTTCCGAACGATCTGCCCGAGCTTCGAGAAGTCGATCGCGGGCTTCGGTCCCGACCGGTCGATCATGTGGGAGAGGTTGATCGAGCCGAGGTTGCACGACTCGTACGGCAGGAGCGGCTGCTCCCCGCACGGGTTCGTGCTCTCGATCTCGCCGACGTGCGGCGTCGGATTGAACCGGTTGATCCGGTCGAGAAACACGATCCCCGGCTCGCCGTTCTTCCACGCGAACTCGATGATCATCTCGAAGACCTTGCGCGCGCTGATGCGGTCGACGACCTCGCCGCCGTGCGGATTCATGAGCGCGTAGTCGCGGTCCTCCTTGACCGCGCGCATGAACTCTTCGGTGACGCCGACCGAGATGTTGAAGTTGTTGAGCCGGTTGTTCTCGCGTTTCGCGGTGATGAAATCGAGTATGTCGGGGTGATCGACGCGCAGGATCGCCATGTTCGCGCCGCGGCGGGTGCCGCCCTGCTTGACCGTCTCCGTCGCGGCGTCGAAGACGGTCATGAAGGATATGGGGCCGCTCGAGATGCCCTTCGTCGTCTTGACGACGTCGTTCTTCGGACGGATGCGCGAAAAGGAGAATCCCGTGCCGCCCCCGCTCTTGTGTATGAGCGCCGTGTGCTTGATCGTCTCGAAGATGCTCTCCATCGAATCGTCGATCGGCAGCACGAAGCACGCGGAGAGCTGCTGCAGCTCCGCGCCGGCGTTCATGAGCGTCGGCGAGTTCGGCAGGAAATCGAGGGAGGCCATCATGTCGTAGAACTCGTCGTTCCACTGGCGGCATTTCTCGGTCTTGCCGTAGAGGCGCTCCGCCGACGAAACGTTCAAGGCGACCCGCTGGAACAGCTCCTCGGGGGTTTCGGTCACGTTTCCGTCGATATCCTTGCGAAGGTAGCGTTTTTCGAGCACGCGAAGGGTGTTTTCGGAAAGCTGCGGCTTATTCCGAGGCGCATTCATGCCAACCCCCGTTCCTTTAATAATTTAGATCCTGTCGATTGTTTCGCCCCGTTCCGCGGTTTTCGATACCAGCTATTGGGGCGAGCCACAATATTGCATACCAGATATGGGGTGTCAATAATATTTTCCAGGAATTTCCCGAGCGATTTCGACGCCCCGGCGATGCGCATAACATTAACAATTTAAATGTGTTACGCGTTCGATGCGGCTTCAGACGATCTTCTCGGCGATGAGCACGGTGATGTTGTCGCTCCCGCCCTCTTCCTTCGCGCGTTTCACGAGCTTCCGGCAGGCCTTTTCCGGGCTCCCCTTCGCCGCGATCTCGGCGATCTCCCTTTCGCCGAGCATCGAGAAGAGCCCGTCGCTGCATATGAGAACGCGATCCCCGACCGCGATCGGAACCGTTTCCTCGATGTCGACGTCGAGGCTTCCGCGCAGCCCCATCGCCCTCGTGATAACGTTTCGGTGCGGGTGCCGCGCGGCCTCCTCCTTGGAGAGGATCCCCTTGCGCACCATGTCGCCGACGAGACTGTGATCCTCGGTGAGCTGCGCGATGCCGCCGTCGCGCAGGAGGTACGCCCGCGAGTCTCCCGCGTGCGCGATGACGACGCGATCGGGAAGCAGCACGGCCGCGGTGCAGGTCGTGCCGGCCATTCCGTTGCGCCCCTCGCCGATCGTCTCGTAGACCTCGCGGTTGGCCTCGAGAAACGCCCAGCGCAGCCGGTTCGCCCACTCCGCGGCGAGATCCCCCGCCGCCGCGCCGTCCGCGTAGTATGCGTCCCCGAGCGTCTCCACCGCTTTCTTGCTCGCCTCGGCTCCGGAGAGATGGCCGCCCATGCCGTCGGAGACGATGACGAGGACGCCGAGCGACTCCTCGAGCTCGGCCGTTTCCGGCGAGACGATGCCGAAGTAATCCTCGTTGCGCTCGCGGATCGACCCGCGGTCGCTCGCGGCGCCGACAAGATAGCGTGTGAATCGTTCCTGCGTCATCACGATACCATAACGCCGGGAAGGGTCTTTCCAAAAGCGTTTTTTCGCGGCGG
>JAGUZZ010000259.1:0-3090 GCA_020060525.1 bacterium
GAGATGGCCGGCGAGATAGAGCGCCGGAGCGCTAACCTTCGGAGTTTGATGTGCGGTCTCGGAGGCGAGCTGCACGAAGCGCAGGAGCTGCTCCGGCACGATTTCGCCGGTCAGGATGCTTCGGCGCCGTCCGTCGACGTTCGTCCGGAGGATTTCGTTTCCGAGGCGAAGACGCCGGACGGCCGCGAGAGCGTACCGGACGCTTCGCCGTTCGTCATCGACCACGGCAGCTCGTGGAAGGGAATGCCGGGAGCGGATAGCGAGCCGGCCGAAGAGCCCGCGACGGATATGCCTGAGGCGGCGAATATGAACGAAGCGGCCGAACAGGAAAGCGATACGCCGTCCGCGCGGCCCGAGGACGAGCCCGCTGCGGATTTCTCGGATATGTCGAGCCTTCGAAACCTCGACGGCGAAAACGCGGCGGAGGAACGCGCGGGCGAGCCCGCGACGCCTCCCGCCGCGGAGGACCCGACCGGCAAGCCGGGTGCGGCTCCCGGCTCGGACGGCGCCTGGATGGAGATGCCGGGCCGCCGGTGGCTCAAGGTGGACGTCGAAAAGAGCGAGGCGGAGGACAGCGGGGCGGTCGACGTGAAGGTCGAACCGCCGGCGCCGGAACCCGCCCCTCGCCGCGAAACCGGGCCCGAAGACGGGGCGGATGACGATCCCGTCCACGATCTCGCCGAGCTCGGCGCCGTCGAATACGTGCAGGAAATCGAAGTGGAGAGATGAGGTAACGCTCGTGGCGATTCTGAAAGACGATACGAGACGTCTCTTCGGTGAGCAGGTCAACGATCACATCGAGAAGCTCAACGACCTCATGAACCTCTCTTCCGGCGCCGCGTTCGACGAGGGGGTCATACGGCGGGCGTGTCTCGCGACGAGGCTCCTCGAGGGCAGTACGCGCATGCTCACGTTCGATTCGTGGAGCCGCACTTTGAAGGCTCTCCGCGAGCTCATGGAGCGCGCCGCGGGATCGGGCAGGCGCTGGGACGAACAACTTTCTCAGATCATCTCGGAGGTGCTCGAGACCGAGGAGCAGCTTTCCGCGGAGATCCTCGCGGGCGAGATCGAGGAGGTCGGCCGGAGCGAGCGTTTCGCGGGGCTCGAGCGGGAGCTCGATGTGCTCGCGGGCGAGAGCGACGGCGGCAGCGCGGCGGAGCCGTTCTCCATCGCCCGTCCGGAGAGCGCCGCCGAGTCCTTCACGACGCAGCGTCCGCCGAGCGAGAAGGCCGCGGTTTCCGGCGCCCCGGCCGAAGCGGCGGTGTGCGCCTCCGCGTTCTCGCGCCTCGTCGAATCCATCGGGCGGGTTCGCGACATGTATCAGGAGATGCTCGACAAGCCCGGAAGCGACCGGCTCCTGAAGGAGATCGAAACGGCCTACGGCGAGAGCGAATTTTTCATGCGGCTCGGGGCGGAGAGCCTGCGGCGCATGGGCAGAGGGCGGCGGGCGTTTCAGACGCGGATCGCCGCCGGAATCGTGCTCGAAGGCCTCAAGGATTTCTTCGATACCCACGCGAAGCTCCGCCGGTGGAACGCGCGGCTCGCGACGCGGAGCGCCGATATCACGCTCGACGGAGAGATGGCCTCGGCGTTCGCGTCGATCCTCACGAGCTGCGTGTTCGATATCTGCAAGCGATACGAGATGCGAGACGATATCGCGCTCAAGATCGGCGTCGACGTCCGCGGCGAAGGGTCCTATCTCGTCGCCCGGATACAGGACGACGCCCCCGATTTCCTGTCCGATTCCGAGATCGACCGCGACGACGCCGGCGCGTTCTACCAGTGTCTGCGCGAAGTCCGTCCGCGGCTCGAGAGCGCCGGCTCGATCCTCTGGCTCGAGCCGGGGGGCGGGAACGAGGGACGGTTCATGTTCACGATGCCGCGCTCGCGGGCGAAAACCGATTTTCTCGTATTCACGGCCTCGGGGAAGAAATTCGCGGCGCCGCGCCACGCCGTCGACACGACGCTCGACGCGGCGTCGACCGGGATCGCGCGGAGCGAGGGATGCCGCGCCGTGATGCTCTCCGGCGCGCGCGTGCCCGTCTTCGCGATCGACGAGCTCGCCACGGAGGATCTCGAGTCGGAGGGCGCCGGCGACCGTATTCTCGTCGTCGGTTCCGCGGACCGGCGGATTGGATTGTTCGTCGAGGGCGCGGGGCGGGTCTTCGAGGCTGTCGAGGAACAGATTACAAGCGGTTCGTGGGGTTCTCTCGCCGACGGAGTTCTCAATATCGGCGAAGAGGAATTTCCGATCATCGACGCGCGAAGCGTCATGCGTGCGGCGAACGCGCTCCTCGGAGCGGAAGGCGGTCCGCAGGAGCCGGGATCGTACGCAGATACCGATGAAACGTGCGAGCAGGCGGCAGCGGTTCCGCGTGCATAACGGAGCCGGACCGGTTTCGCGGCAGGGCGGGGCCGGACCACCACAACAGAGAGGTGGAAATGTCCAAGCAGCATCAGCATGATTACGGAAGCATCATCATAGGCGGGCACGACGACGCGACCGAGGTGATGACCTCCGTCGAAGCGGCCGAGTACCTCAAGATGCACGTCAAGACGGTGTGCCGACTCGCCAAGGAGAGAAAGATCCCGGCGCGGAAAGTGGGAAGCGAGTGGCGGTTCGTCAGAAGCGTGCTCGATCGCTGGCTGGCCGAGGAGGAAGAGACGGTCAAGGCTCTCGAATAGAGACCGATCGTCGAAAGCTCACCGATGATAAAAACGAAGTTCGATAGAATAGACGTCGGCATCCCCGGGGTCGCCGCGTTCCGCATCGAGGGCAAGCTCGGATTCCACGAGAACTCCAAGATCCAGCGGCTCGTCGAGGAATGCGTCAAACGCGAGTTCCGCGCGGTGATCGTCGATTTCTCCGAGCTTGCGTCGCTCGGGGGCGGGGTGGCGAAGATCTTCCGCGATTTCAGCGAGACGATCGCCTCTCGCGGAGGCCGCGTCAACTTCGTCGTCACGAACGACATCATCGCTCAGTTTCTGCAGGACGGGACGACGCCGGTGCTCATCTACCGGTCGTTCGCCGAGGCGATCGCCCAGGCGAACGCCGCCGCGCCGCCGCGGGAGACGCCGGCGGCCGCCAGA
>JAGUZZ010000006.1:0-4812 GCA_020060525.1 bacterium
CCTCGTCGTCGACGCCGTGAACGTCTCACGCGCGCCCGAGGGGGTCGTCACGGCGGCCGAGGTCGCGGGCCGCATGGGGGACGCCGACACCTACCAGCCGAGCTTCAAGGAGCCGCTCCACGCGGGGACGGAGTTCCGCCTCGTCGAGCGGCGCGCTGGCTGGTGGCGCATCGAGCTCGAGAACGGCGAGCGCACGTGGATCCCCGACCGCGCCGCCGAGCTTGTATTCGACTGAAAAATCGGCTATTCTTCTTCGATTGAACCGCCCGCCGCGTGAAAGGAGCAGTCTGCATGAAATCGTTCCGCGCCGCCCTCCTCGTCGCCCTCTGCGCCGCGATCCTCGCCGCGCCGCTCGCCGCGTTCGCCCAAAAGGCGCAGTCCGGGATCTCGCTCGAGGTTCTGAAGGATCTCGAGCGCTCGTTCAAGCTCGACGAGCGCAACCGCTCCCTCATGAACGCGCTTACGGCGAACGACGCCAAGAGCCTCGCCCTGAACCGGGAGCTCCTCCAGCGGCAGGACGAGATATTCAACTACAAGGTCGACGCGAAGGGGATCACGAACCAGAAATCGAGCGGCCGCTGCTGGCTCTTCGCGGGGCTCAACATCATGCGCCCGTCGGTCATCAAGAAGTTCAACCTCACGGCGTTTCAGTTCTCCGAGAGCTACCTCTTCTTCTGGGACAAGCTCGAGAAGGCGAACCTGTTCCTCGACGCCGCGAT
Source organism: bacterium (assembly GCA_020060525.1). Classification (GTDB taxonomy): domain Bacteria; phylum Krumholzibacteriota; class Krumholzibacteriia; order Krumholzibacteriales; family Krumholzibacteriaceae; genus SSS58A. Next base: position 720 of record JAGUZZ010000006.1, read on the forward strand.
CGAGCTGCGCGACCGCCCGCTCGACGACCGCGAGCTGCAGGTGCTCGTGAAGGACCCGATCCCCGACGGCGGCTGGTGGTCCTACGTCACCGCGCTCATCGACAAGTACGGCGCCGTGCCGAAGGACGCCATGCCCGAGACGCAGAGCTCGGGCAGCACGGGGCAGATGAACACCTTCCTCGCGCGGCTGCTGCGCCGGGACGCGATCGAGCTGCGCGCGATGGCCGCGAAGGGCGCCAAGCTCCCCGCCCTCCGGGCCCGCCGGGACGAGATGCTCCGCGACGTGTACCGGCTCCTCGTCCTCCATCTCGGCGTGCCGCCCGCGGAGTTCGTGTGGCGCTACGAGGACAAGGACAACAAGATCGTCGAGACGACGCACACGCCGCACTCCTTCTACCGCGACGTCGTCGGCGTCGATCTCGCCGACTACGTCTCGCTCTTCGACCACGCGGCGTACCCGTACCTGAAATACTACCGCATCAAGTACTGCCGCAACATGACCGGCATCCCCGACATGGATTTCGTGAACGTCGACGCGAAGGCCTTCAAGGACTACGCCCTCGCGATGCTCCTCGCGGGCGAGCCGGTCTGGTTCGCCGCCGACGTCGGCGCCGAGAACTACAGCAAGGGCGGCCTCATGCAGCCCGGCATCTACGACTACGAAGCCCTCTTCGGCGTCGCCTGGGACATCTCGAAGGCCGACAAGATCCGCACCTTCGAGAGCTCCCCGAACCACGCGATGGTCTTCGTCGGCGTCGACACGGTCGGCGCGAAGGCCCGCAAGTGGCGCGTCGAAAACTCGTGGGGCTCGGACGCCGGCAAGAGCGGCTACTGGGTCATGCACGACGAGTGGTTCGACCGGTACGTGTACGGCGTGATCGTTCAGCGGAAATACGTCCCCGAATCGGTGCTCGCGGTCCTCTCGACGAAGCCGGAGATCCTGCCGGCGTGGGATCCGATGCGCGAGCTCTTCAAGTAACGGGCGGGGCGCGCGGGAGGGACGGCCCGCGACCCGCAGGACGCGAACGGAATTCCCGGAGGTACGCCATGAAACGGATGTCGGCCGCAGCGATCGTCTGCGCGCTCGCGCTCCTCTCGGCCGGCGCGCGCGCCGAGGACTGGCCCGCGCTCTCGAAGAAGCTCTACGACCAGTGTCTCGGATTCAACGAGGCCGTCAAGGACATCACCCTCGTCATGGAGATGACGAATCCCTCCTCGGACGGGGCGATCGTCACCGAATCGAAGCTCTTCCAGCGGCGGAACAAGTTCCGCGCCGAGATCACGCTCGGCGGACTCGTCGGCGAGGAGGCGGAGCTGCTCGCCGGCATGAAAACGATCGTCATCGACGACGGCACGAACGTGTGGATCGTGAATCCGGGGCTGGGCAAATCGAAGGTTCCGCCGTCCGAGGGGAGCAAGTACCGCGGGCAGTGGTACTGCAGCGAGTACATCCCGGCGGAGGCCGTTGTCGCGGGGATCGAGACGGTCGGCGGGCGCGAATGCTGGATCCTCGTCGTGAAGGACGACGACGCCGACTACTCGCGCATCTGGATCGACACGAAGAGCCTCACGCTGGCGAAGCTCGAGAGCGCGAGCGCGGAGGACGAGACGACGACGGCCCTGTTCTCGGAATTCAAGGAGATCGCCCCCGGGTACGAGCTTCCCCACCGCACGGATATCTACGCCGGGAAGGACCTCATCTCGACGATCGTCGTGAAATCGGCCTCCGTCAACACGGGGCTCCCCGACAACCTGTTCGACGCGGACGCCGCCGCGGCGGAGGGATCGAAGATGGGGGACGTCCTCAAGAAGATCAAGGAAGCGGTCCAAGAGGTGGACGAGTAATCCCGGGCCAGCGGCCCGGGGCGGGGCGCCGGCCCTGACCGGGCCCCCGGCCGGGGCGCGCCGCCGGCTCGAGCGGGCCCCCCGCGGGGCCCGAAAAAGCCCCGGTTCGTTTGTTGACAGGCGCCGGGCGCTTTCATATACTCTGCGGAAATATATTCAATTAGGCCTACCCTTGGAGCGCGCGGGGGGACGTCCGTGAAGGAAGCCGTCCAGAGGATCCTCGAAACCGAGAAACAGGTCCGCGAGAGCATCGAGCGGGCGCACGCCGATTCGCAGACCATCGTGCGGGACGCCGAGGAGCGAAGCCGCCGGGTCGAGGACGAGATCCGCCAGAAGGCCGTGCACGAGGCGCAGGAGCTGCTCGAGCGCATGAAGCGCGAGGCGGAGGAGGAGCGCGCGCGCCAGGTCGAGAAGGCGCGGGGCGGGAGCGTCGATCTCGTCGGAAAGAAGGCCGCGGAGATCGAGGCGGCCGCCGAGCGCGTGACGAACCTCATCCTCGGCGTCGAGGCGACGCAGGGCGAGCTCTTCGACGGAGGCGCCTCGAAATAATTCCCCGACAGCGGCGACGGAGCCATGATACTCGGACCGATCGGAAAATACTCCCTCGTCAACGCGAAGGTTCGGGCGCGTCTGAGCCGCCTGCTCTCGCCCGAGATCATTTCGCGCCTCGCCGACGCGCGCGACGTTCCCGAGTTCTACGGCGTGCTACAGGGGACGCTCTACGAGCAAGTGCTCGCCAAGCCCGAGGTCTCGCTCGACCCGCGCGTCGCCGAGAAGCTCCTCGTCGAGCAGGAGGCGCAGTGGCACTCCGAGCTCCTCAAGGACCTGCGCGGTCCGGTGAAGACGCTCATCGAGCTGCTCCTCGAGAAATACGAGATCGAGAACATCAAGACCGCCCTCCGCATCCGCGAGGGGGACCGGGGGGGCGCCGATCTCCAGTACATCATACGCAAGGATCTCCCGCACAGCCTGCCGTACCAGTCGATCGCCGAGGCCGCCTCGATCGAGGACACGCTGCCGTATTTCATTTCGACGCCGTACCTCGGTCCGATCAAGGCGGTCATCGACGACTACAAGCAGCGGGGCACGCTCTTTCCGATCGAGATCTCGCTCGAGATCGATTTCTACAAGCGCCTGCGGGCCGCCATCGAGCGCCTCGACCGCACGGACCGGCGGATCGCGCACCGGCTCTTCGGGCTCGAGATCGACATGAAGAACATCAGCTGGCTCATCCGGCTCAAGTTCTACTACGCCGTTCCCGCCGGGGATCTCGGCGACTACAACATCCCCGGCGGCTACCGCCTCACGGGGGAGCGGCTCAGGCAGGCGTTCATGGCCGATTCGATGAAGGACGTGCTCGGGACGGTGCTCGACCGCTCGTTCCGGCCCGTCGCGGAGCTCATGCGGCGGGAGGAGGAGCTCTCGAAGCTCTACCTCCTCGAGATCATCCTCTGGAGCTACCTCGTCTCCGAGGCGAAGAAGACGCTCGGGGGCTTTCCGTTCACGATCGGGACGGTGCTGTCGTACCTCATACTGAAGCGCACCGAGGTGCGCAACCTCATCACGATACTGAACGGCAAGCTGCTCAAGATGGAAAAGGCTGATATCGAAACCCATCTCAGGATGGCTTTCTAGCGGGGTCGGCATGTTCACGCCGGAACGGATGCATCAGATCAACGTTCTCGTCTTCGAGAGCGAGGTGGACGAGGTCGCCAAGGCGATCGTGCGCCTCGGCATCCTCCACCTCGTGAAGCTCGACGATCAGGAGCCGTGGGCCGAGAACCTCCGCGGCTTCGAGGCGGGCGAGATCAGAAGCAAAATGGATCGCATCCGCGGCCGCCTCTCGCTCCTCATGAAGAACCTCGGGATCCGCGACCTCTCCATCGAGCCGGGCACGGAGATCGCCGACGTCACGATGGGGGACCTCGGCGAGATGGAGCGGTTCGCCGACTCCCTCGAGCGCACGATCGCGGGGCCCCTCGAGCGGCGCGCCGACGTCCGGCAGAAGCTCGAGCGCCTCGAAGCGATCGCGAACGAGGTCGCTCCGCTCATGGAGCTCGGCCTCCCGATCGGCAAGACGGCGTATACCTTCCTCGATCTCCACTACGGCGAGGTGCGGTCGGAGAACGTCGACTACGTCCGAGGAAAGATCGCCCAGATGCCCGCCGTCGTGCTCTCGCTCTCGAAGCGCGACAAGAACGACCTCATCCTCCTCATCGGTCTCAAGAGCGACCGTCTCAAGATCAAA
>JAGUZZ010000157.1:0-3393 GCA_020060525.1 bacterium
ATCCGGACGGCGTGGCGCGGCTCGCGGCGCGGCTGCGCGGCTCGGGCGGGACGCTCGCCGGAGAGGAGCGCGAGACGCGCCTCGTCGCGGCGGAACGGCTCGAGAAGGGGATCTCGTTCTTCGGCATGGAGCATTACGCCGCGGCGGTCCACGAAGTCGTCCCGCTCTTCGATCATTTCGCCGCGCCGCCCGTCGTCGCGCTCGTGGACGCGGAGGATATCGAGACGTCCCTCGGCGAGTTCCGCGGGGAGATCGTCGAGAGATACGAGCGGAGCGGCGAGGAGGGGAATCTCTATCCCGCCCCCGCCGAGGTGTACGTGGGTGAGGAGGCGCTCGCGGAGAGGCTCGCGGCCGCGCGGCGGGTGTCGATCCACGCGCTCGAGTGGGAGGGGGCGGTCCGGTTCGGCACCTCGTCCCCCGGAGATTACCGGCGCAACCTCGCCGGTCTCGTGAGCGACGTCGAGAAGGAGGTGCGCAAGGGCTCGAGCGTCTACTTCTTCTGCGCGAACCGCCCCCAGCGCGACCGGGCCGAGGAGCTCCTCGAGGACGTCGCGATGGAGATCGATTTTCCGCTCGGGGAGCTCTCGAGCGGCTTCCGCTGGCCCGAGCTCGGCGTATTCTTTCTCAGCGAGGCGGAGGTCTTCGGCCGCTACCACCGGCCGTATCACACGAAGCCCGCGCGGAGCCGGTCCCTCGCCTACGATCCGTCGCATTTCCACGCGGGGGACTTCATCGTCCACGTGAACCACGGGATCGGCCGCTACATGGGGATGCGCGTCATCGACGTCGAAGGCGGGCGCACGGAATGCCTCGACCTGCGCTACGGAGGCGACGACCACCTCTTCATCCCGGTCGCGCAGCTTCGAATGGTCGAGAAGTACACGGGCGGGGAGGGCGACGAGCCGGAGCTCGCCCGGCTCGGGAGCGCGGCGTGGACCCGCACCCGCGAGCGGGCGAGAAAGAGCGCCGAGAAGATCGCGCGCGATCTCCTCGAGGTGTACGCCGCGCGCCAGCTCGCGAAGGGGTTCGCGTATCCCCCCGACCGGGCGTGGCAGAAGGAGATGGAGGCGTCGTTCCCCTACGAGGAGACCGAGCACCAGCTCCGCGCGACCGCCGAGGTCAAGAACGACATGGAGTCCCAGCGTCCGATGGACCGGCTGCTGTGCGGCGACGTCGGCTTCGGCAAGACGGAGGTCGCCGTGCGGGCCGCCTTCAAGGCGGCGCTCTCCGGCAAGCAGGTCGCGATCCTCGTGCCGACGACCATCCTCGCGATGCAGCATTACGCGACGGTGAGCGAGCGGCTGCAGGGCTACCCGGTGACGGTCGCGATGCTGAGCCGCTTCGTCACCCCGGCTCACCAGAAGAAGGTCGTCGCCGACGCGGCGGGAGGGCGGGTCGACGTCGTCGTCGGCACGCACCGGCTCCTCTCGGGGGACATCCTGTTCCGCGACCTCGGGCTCGTCGTCGTCGACGAGGAGCACCGCTTCGGCGTGCGCCACAAGGACCGGTTCCGCGCGATCAAGAAGAGCGTCGACGTGCTCAGCATGACCGCGACGCCGATCCCCCGCACGCTCTCGATGGCGCTCTCGGGGATCCGCGATTTCAGCGTGATCGACACCCCGCCGCGCAACAGGCTGCCGATCCACACGGAGATCCTCCCCTTCGACGACGACCGCATCCGCGACGCCGTCATGCGCGAGGTGGACCGCGGCGGGCAGGTCTTCTTCGTCCACAACCGCGTGCAGTCGATCGCCGTCATGGAGGGGTATCTGCGGCGCTTGCTCCCCGAGCGCGTTCGGATCTCCTCGGCGCACGGGCAGATGCACGAGCGCGAGCTCGAGCGCCGGATGATCGATTTTCTCGAGCGGCGGTTCGACGTCCTCGTCTGCACGATGATCATCGAGGCGGGGCTCGATTTCCCCAACGTGAACACGATCGTCATCAACCGCGCCGACCGGTTCGGCCTCGCGCAGATCTACCAGCTCCGCGGCCGCGTCGGCCGCTCCGATCGCAAGGCGTACGCCTACCTCCTCGTTCCGAAAGGGAAGACGCTCACTCCCCAGGCCGTGAAGCGGCTTCAGGCGATCAGCGAGTTCGATTACCTCGGCGCGGGGTACCGCATCGCGATGCGCGACCTCGAGATCCGGGGAGCGGGGAACCTCCTCGGCGTCGAGCAGTCCGGCCACGTCGCCGCCGTCGGCCTCGATCTCTACACGCGGATGCTGCGCGAGGAGGTGGCGCGGCTGCGAGGCGAGCCGGTCCCCGAGGAGAGAGAGATCCGCATGAGCGTTCCGGTCCCCGCGTACCTCCCGTCCGAGTACGTCCTCGACTCCGAGGAGCGCATGGACATCTACCGGCGCGTCTCCCGGATCGGTTCCGCGGCCGAGGCCGAGGAAATGAGAAACGAGCTCCGCGACCGCTTCGGCCCGCCGCCCGCCCCCGCCGTGAACATGCTGCGGCTCGTCGAGATCAAGGCCCGCGCGGCGGCTGCCGGGATCGAGCGGATCGAGATCGCCCGAGCGGGAACGCTCAACGCCGGATTCGCGGCGGCCCGCGCGCCCGATCGCGGGAAGATCGCGGAGATCGTCGAGCTCTTCGCGGGCCGGCTCGCCTTCTCGACGAAGGAGGGATTCGGCATGACCGTGCGTCCGGCGAAAGGGGAGTCTGGGGGCGTCTCCGGGGAGCCCGCCGGCCGATCCCCGGATCGCGGCGCAACGCGCGAGCCGGCAGGCGGTTCCGCGATCGAGTCGCGGCTCGCCGATCTCGAAAACCTGTTGAAATCGCTGGAATCTTCTGCTAAATTGAATAGTTAAACATAGATAGGAAAGGCGCGCCTCGCGATGCGCGCCCCCGCGGTCGCGGAGTGAATACCGGCTCCCCCGCGGAGCCGTTCGGATAGTCGTTGAAACGGAGAAAGGAGACTGCGTTGAAGAAAGCAATCCTCTGCGCGGCGGCGCTCTCGCTCCTCCTCTCGCTCGGATGCGGCAAGAAGGAGGACAAGGTGGTCGCGAAGGTCGGCGACCGGACGATCACGATCGGCGAGTTCGAAAAGGCGGCGGAGGCCATGGAGGAAAAATACCTCCCGGCGGCCGCCGATCTCGCCGGCAAGAAAGCGCTGCTCGAGATCATGATCGACAAGGAAGTCATGGCGATCAAGGCCCTCACCGCGGGCTACGACAAGGAGAAGGGGTTCGTCAACTTCTGGGAGCGCTACAAGGGCCAGTACCTCGTCGCGGCGATGGAGAACGAGCTCGTCGTCAAGAAGGTCACCGTGACCGACGCGGAGATAAAGAACTACTTCGACAAGATGCACAACGAGTACAGCCTGAGCCAGATCGTGCTCGCCGACGAGAACGAGGCGCGGGCGGTGCGGGAACAGCTCCTCGGCGGGGC
>JAGUZZ010000038.1:0-10739 GCA_020060525.1 bacterium
CAGGACTCGCCGGCGAAGACGGGAGAGGCCGCGAAATCCGCGGGCGGGAAGGCCGGACGATGAACATCGCGCGGGGACCGATCCAGCGCCCCATCCTCACGAGCATCATCTACCTCGTCGCCGTCACCATCGGCGTCGTCTCCTTCTCGCGCCTCTCGATCGACCTCATGCCCGAAATCACCTTCCCCACCATCTCGGTGATCACGAGCTACGGCAACGTCGGCCCCCAGGAGATGGAGGAGTCCGTCACGCGGCCGATCGAGGAGGCGCTCGCGGCGGTTCAGGGGGTCGAGGAGATCACGTCCGTCTCGACGGAGGGGACGAGCCAGGTCCGGGTCGCTTTTTCCTGGGGAACCGATCTCGACGTCGCCGCGAACGACATCCGCGACCGCATCGATCGCGTGCTCGGGAGGCTTCCCGAGGACATCAACCGCCCGATGATCCGCAAGTTCGATCTCTCCGCGTTCCCGATCATGATGATCGGGCTCTCGGGCGACCTCAATCCGCTCGACCTGCGGCGCATCGCCGAGGACCAGGTGAAGTACCGGCTCGAGCGCGTCCCGGGCGTGGCCTCGATCGACATCCACGGCGGTCTCTACCGCGAGATCCACGTCAAGGCGCGCGCCGCGAAGCTCAAGGCCCTCGGCATCTCCGCCGACGCCATCCTCGCCGCCCTCCGGAACGAGAACCGCAACGTGCCGGCCGGCCTCTTCGAGCAGGGCAACCTCGAGGTGCTCGTGCGCACGCAGGGGGAATATCGCGATCTCGACGAGATACGGGAAACGGTCGTCGCGACGAGGGGCGGCTCCCCGATACGCATCCGCGACGTCGCGGACGTCGAGGATAGCTGGGAAGAGGTCCGCCAGATCGTCCGCATCAACGGACAGCCGGGGCTCCGTATATCGGTGAGCAAGCAGTCCGGCGCCAACACGGTTACCGTGGCGGACGGCGTGCGCGCCGAGGTCGACCGCATCAACCGCGACATCCCGCAGCTCCAGCTCACGCCGCTCAGGGACAGCTCCATCTACATCCGGCGGTCGATCGCCAGCACCGGCTTGACGCTGCTGTTCGGCGGACTGCTCGCGATACCCATCCTGTTCGTCTTTCTGCGCAACCTCTCGAGCACGCTCATCATCTCGACAGCCATTCCGATATCGATCGTCGCCACGTTCGCCCTCATGTACTTCGGCCGGTTCACGCTCAATATCATCACCTTCGGCGGCCTCGCGCTGGGCATCGGCATGCTCGTCGACAACTCTATCGTCGTTCTCGAGAACATCTACCGCCACCGCGAGACGGGCTCCTCTCCCGTCGAGAGCGCGATGGCCGGCGCCTCGGAGGTCTGGTCGGCGATCGTCGCGAGCACGCTGACGACCCTCGTCGTGTTCCTTCCCGTGGTGTTCATCCGGGGGATGTCGGGGATCATGTTCCGGCAGATGGCGCTCGTCGTGAGCTTCTCGCTGCTGTGTTCCCTCATCGTGGCGCTCACCCTCATCCCGATGCTCGCCTCGCGCTTTCTCAGGTTCCAGAGCGCGGAACGCCGCCGGGGCGAGAGCCGCCTCCACCGCCTCTATGCCCGGAGCGAGGAGGCGTTCAAGCGGATCGAGGAGCGGTATTCGCTCATGCTCGGGTGGGCGCTCGCGCGCAAACGGATCGTCGTGTTTTCCTTCGCCGGCCTCTTCGCTCTCTCGATCGGGCTCATACGGTTCATCGGCGTCGAGCTCATGCCCGCGACCGACGAGGGCGAGGTGCGCGTCAACATCGAGATGGCGGTCGGCACGAAGCTCGAGCTCGTGGACGCGACGACGCGCGCCGTCGAGGAGATCGTGCGGGCGAACGTGCCGGAAATGACGTCGATGATCTCCTTCGCGGGCAGCGGCGGCTGGGGCGCCGCGGGCGGTCATACGGCGGATATCCGCGTGACCCTCGTCCCCCGCGGCGAGCGGCGCCGGAGCAGCGAACGCGTCGCGAACGATCTGCGGCGCGCCCTCGCGGGCCTGCCGGGCGTCACCATCCGCACGAGAGCCGGACAGGGTCTGTTCGTTCTTCGCATGGGCGCCCAGTCGCAAACCGCTCTCAGTATCGAGATCCGCGGGTACGATCTCGAGAAAGCGCACGAGCTCACGCGCCGGGTCGACGACGTCGTCGCCGGCGTGCCGGGGATCACCGACACGCGGATCAGCCGCGAAGAGGGGAGCCCCGAGCGGATCGTCCGCATCAACCGGGCCAAGGCCGCCGACCTCGGCCTCGGCGTATCCCGCATCGGCGACGCGCTGCAAACGGCGGTCGGCGGGACGCGCGCCTCCCTCTATCGCGAGGGCGGCAAACAGTACAACATCCTCCTCCGGCTCGCCGAGGAGGACCGGACCGAGCTCGGCGGGATTCTCGATCTCACCGTCGTCAACAGCCGCGGCGAGCCGGTCGTGCTCCGCAACGTCGTCGACGCGGTCGAGGAGCGGGGACCGGTGCGGATCGAGCGCAAGGATCAGGAGCGCATCATCACGATCGAGGCGAACTTCACCGGCCGCGACATGGGCTCGATCATCCGGGACATCCGCCGCGAGCTTCGCGCGGTGCCGGTGCCGAGGGAGTTCTCGATCCTCTTCGGGGGGGATTACGAAGAGCAGCAGAAGGCGTTCCGGGAGCTTCTCCTGGGCCTCGTGCTCGCGGTTTTCCTCGTGTACATGGTCATGGCGGGCCAGTTCGAGTCGTGGCGGGATCCCTTCGTCGTGCTCTTCTCCATTCCGATGGCGCTCATCGGAGTGACGATCATCATGATCCTCACCGGCACGATCTTCAGCATGCAGGCCTTCATCGGATGCATCATGCTCGCGGGGATCGTCGTAAACAACGCGATCCTGCTCGTCGACTACACGAACCAGCTCCGCCGCATCCACGGAATGGAGCTCATGGACGCGATCCGCGCGGCCGGCTCCCGGCGGCTCCGCCCCATCCTCATGACGACGCTCACGACGACGCTCGGCCTCTTCCCCCTCTCGCTCGGTCTCGGCGAAGGGGGCGAAACGCAGGCCCCGCTCGCGCGCGTCGTGATCGGCGGGCTTCTGAGCTCCTCGCTCATCACGCTCGTGCTCGTGCCGGTCGTGTACGCCGTCTTCGAAAAGAAGCTCAAGCGGGAGAAGAAAAGCGGATCGTGATCGCGCCGCGGCGCGCGAAGCGGACGCCTCGGTATCGAAGAGCGCCGGCCCGCCCCGTTACGGCCTCCGGAACACCCGCCACACGAGCGCCGCGTGCTCGTTCCCCTCGGTGACGATCCGGATCGCGTTCTCGCCGACCTTCACGAGACCGTCTCGAATACGAACCCTCCGCGGCGCGAAATACGCCGTGTCGGGATCCGCCTGACGCAGGTACTCGAACACGAGCTCGTCGTCGATCCACGCGGCGGCATGGTCGATGACGACCGGGAACGGCCCCTCGAACGGCGGTTCGACCACCTCGAGATAGTACGAGAACACGACCGCGAGAGGAGAGGGCGGATTGACGAAGGTCGAATCGAGCTCCGTCCCGTACGGCGTCGGCGGTCCGACGAGGATCGGGCCGAACAGCGTCTCCGAAACGGGCGGCACGACGGGATAGAGCCCGAAGTTCGCTCCGAGGAAGCTCTGCACGCGGCCGTCCGGCCCCATGACGAGCGTGACGAGCAGGGGACTCGCCGACGTGACCATCCAGAGGTCCTCCGGCGCCGCGACGAAGACCTTGAACACCCCCGCGCCGAGTCCGGCGAAGCGGTAGACGCCGCTCGAGTCCGTCCGCGTGATGAGCGTCACCATCTCGCCCGTCTTGAGCGGCATTTCGAGGGCCACGGTGATCCCGGGTATGCCGATCTCGTTGCACCGCTCGCACCGGTCCCGCTCGCCGTTCCGGTTGTCGTCCCGGAAAACGACGCCGCCGACGATCCCGTCGCCTCCGGCGGGCCCGAGATCGATACGGAATCCGATCGCGAACGAGCGCGCCCGGACCGTATGGAACCTCATCGAGACGGGCTCGGTCCGCTCGCCGGGGCCGAGAACCCCGTCGGACCCGAGCTTCGCGCTGAAATCGTAGAACGGAAATCCGTCCTTCGAGATGCCGTCGAAATTCACGACCGCCACGTCCGGCGGCTCGATATCGACGACGACGAAATGGATCGGCGGCGGGATCGTCCGCGCGCTCTGATTCGAGAGCGCCGCGTCGAACGAAACGACGCCGGTTTCGGCGTCGAAGACGACATTGCTCGCCCAGATCTCTATTCGCCCGGGCGCCGTGACGGAATCCGTGACGGAACCGAGAAGAACGGCGCCGACGGCTCCCGGATCGATCGTCCCCGTGCCGGAGAGGTCGCCGGCGCTCCGCGCGTCGTCGACCGCGGTCGGCTGATGATCGCAGGAAAGAGTGGCGATCCCGAGAGCCAGAAGGATCAGCAACGGAGCGACGTATGCGGACGCCGCGGAGCGGATGCGGTGGGCCATGACCGGCACCTCCCGGGAGACTGGTTGCAATGGGGGTCTCCCGGTAAATATACCACGACTCGCCCGGAGTCGAAAGGGTCGTTTTCGCTCGATGTGGCCCGACTTCGCGCCGGCGCCGGATTCGCCCCGGCCGACGATCCGGCGCGCTACATCTTGACCGGCGGGGGGGACTTCTATATACAGTAAGCATCCATGAAAAGCGCGCGCGCAATACTCCAGAACCTTCTCCTCGCCGCGGGAGGACTCTTCGCGGCCGTTCTCCTCGCCGAGCTCGCGCTGCGCGTCATCGGCTTCTCCGCGCCGCATTTCTACACGTTCGACGACGTCGCCGGACATCGCCTCCTCCCCGGCGCGCGCGGGTGGTTCCGGGGCGAAGGAGAGGCGTTCATCGAAATCAACAGCGATGGATTGCGCGACCGGGAGCATGCGCTCGATAAGCCGCCGAACACCGTTCGGATAGCCGTTCTCGGCGATTCCTTCGCGGAAGCGCTCCAGCTTCCCGCGGAGCGAACGTTCTGGGCGGTCATGGAGCGACGACTCGATTCGTGCCGAGCCTTCGGGGGAAAGCGCGTCGAGGTCATCAACTTCGGCGTGTCGGGCTACGGAACGGCGGAGGAGCTTCTCACGCTCCGCGAGCGCGTCTGGCGCTACGAACCCGACATCGTCCTCCTCGCGTTTCTCACGGCGAACGACGTTCAGGACAACTCGATCCGTCTCAAGCCCGGCGGGCGCCGGCCGTACTACACGCTTCGGGGAAACGAGCTCGTGCTCGACGCGTCGTTCCGGGACGATCCGTCCTACCGGCGCGCATCCGGAGCGCTCTGGTCGATCCGGCTCGCCCTCCTTCGCCGCTCCAGGGCCTTTCAGCTCGCGACGCGGCTCGTGAAACGCCTCTCCGCTCCTCCGAAGCGGACGCAGGCGGGGATCCCCGGCGAGGAGCCGGGGCTCGAGATCGCGGTCTACTCCGAGCCGGCCGGAGACGAATGGCGCGAGGCGTGGACCATCACGGAGGGCATTCTCCGCGAGCTGCGCGACGAGGTCGCCTCTCGGAACGCGCGCCTCGTGATCGCGACCCTCTCGAACGGCATACAGGTTCACCCCGATCCCGAAGCGCGGAAGCGGTTCATGGATCATTTCGGGCTCGACGGCCTCTTCTACCCGGACGAGCGGATCGCCCGGTGCGCCGAGGCGCTCGGGATAGAGGCGATAACGCTCGCCCCCGCGCTCCAGCGGCACGCGGAGACGCGCGGCGTTTTCCTGCACGGATTCGAAGGGCATCCGCCGGGAACGGGCCACTGGAACGCCGAGGGACACCGGGCGGCCGGCGCGCTGATCGCCGATTTTCTCCGCCGGGACGAATAGACGCGCGCCGTCGCTTGTAGATGCAACGGATACCGTCGCCGCACTACGAACAAGGAGGTCGCCAAGATGTACTATATAATCGGCGCCGTCGCTCTCTTCCTGTTCCTCATCGGGATACGGGTCGTGAGGCCCACCCATCGGGGACTCGTCGAGCGGCTCGGCAAGTACCAGCGGTTCGCCTCGCCGGGGTTTCACTGGGTCATTCCGGTGATCGAGCGGCTGGTCAAGGTCAACGTCACCGAGCAGATGGTCGACGCCGAGCCGCAGGAGATCATCACGAACGACAACCTCAACGCCCGCGTCGACGCGCAGGTGTATTTCAAGGTCAAGGCGGACGAGGAGAGCGTGAAGGCCTCCCAGTACAACGTCAACGACTACGAGTACCAGATCGTGAACCTCGCCCGCACGACGCTGCGAAACATCATCGGCACCCTCACGCTCAAATCGGCCAACAGCGAGCGCAACAAGATCAACGGCGAGCTCCTCGCGACTCTGTCGCAGGAAACGCAAAGCTGGGGGATGGAGATCGTGCGGACGGAGCTCAAGGAGATCGATCCGCCGAAGGACGTCCAGGAGACGATGAACAAGGTCGTCAAAGCCGAGAACGAGAAGATCGCGGCGCTCGACTTCGCGAACGCACGGGAGCGCGAGGCCGACGGCATGAAGCGCGCGGAGATCAAGAAAGCCGAGGGCGTGAAGCAGGGGAAGATCCTTCAGGCCGAGGGCGAGGCGGAGGCGATCCGTCTCGTCAACGAGGCGGCGAACAAGTTCTTCGTCGGAAACGCCCAGCTTCTGCGAAAGCTCGAGACCGTGGAGCGCGCGCTGCGGGACAACGCGAAGATCGTCGTCCCGGCCGAATCCGAGCTCGTGAACGTCATCGGAGACCTCTCCGGCGTTCTGCCCCTCCGCCGCGCGGAGCGCGGCGAGCAGAACGAACGGACGTAGCTCGACGCGCATCGCTCGATAACGAAAGGAGTCCCGGGTCTCTTCGGACCCGGGACTCCCTCGTTTCGGGAAGCGCCGGCATTCATCGAGCGCCGTTTCGAACGGCTAGAATATGGACTTTATCGCGCCCCAGCTCGTGTTCTCCGCGCCCACGACGCAGTCGTGAACGAGAACGCCGTTCGATATCACGAAGTTGCAGCCCATGACGTCGATCGAGACCCACTCCGGATTGTAACAATAGATAATGAAGTCCCTCTCGAAGTGCTGGACCAGAGGAAAGGTGCCGCACTCGTTGAGAATCGAGGCCCGCGAGATGTACAGCGCCTCGTCGAAGCCCGGAAGCGGCGGCTGAGCCGTGCCGTATCCGAGCGCGGACCACTCCGGCGTCGACCAGTTGAGCGCGACGGTTATGCTCGTCGGGCAAAGCGGATCCAAGGCCACCCAATCGAACTCGACGTGGATGATCTTGCTGCGGTTGGGATCGAAGGGGTGATCGTAGAACCACTGGTTGATCCACATGGACGGGTATACGTACCATTCGCCGCCGCCGAAGCCCGTGCCGCCGCCCGCGAGGACGTTGCCGGCCCCCACGGTGACGTAGAAGTTGTCGACGAGCTGCTGGGAAAACGCGGGAGCGGCCGCGAGCAGCAAACCGATGCAAGCGATAATAGCGAATTTCCGCATTTCTGCCCCCCTGCTGGAGATGGCGCAGTCGAGAGATGATTTACGGTTTTCCCCGGGAATCTTCGGCGAGAATCGAAAATCGCTAGCAACGTGCGCGCACCGCCCGACAGCCCCCCCCGGCGTCCGGCAAGGCGCTTTCCGCGGTCACCCCCTCTCGACGCGAGAGCGTTTTAGCAGCTTGAATGCCGACGGGGGGTTATTATATCATAAGGCGTCGCAACCTGTAAAGATTATTATATGAAAGCCTTCCAGCCCTTGCCGCTTCTCCTGCTTCTTTCGCTCGCGTCCTCGGCCGCGGCGGAGTCCGTGTCGCTGCGCGTACCCGCCGGACCGCGGACGGTCGACGGCTGGCCGGTCATTCTGGGGAACACGATGCGACATACGCCCGCGGTCGCCGACGTCGACGGCGACGGCAGGGACGAGATCGCGGTCGGGACGAGGGACGGCTATGTTTTCGTCCTCGCCGGAAACGGCGAACCCCTGCCCGGATGGCCGCGCGAGACGGGCTCGTGGGTATATCGATCGCCCCTGCTCGACGACATCGACGGCGACGGCGCCTTCGAGGCCGCCGCCATCACGTTCGACGGATTGCTCTACCTGTGGCGCATCGACGGGAGTCTCGTGCCGGGATGGCCCGTCGATCTCGGGAACACTCCCGCTTCTTCGCCGCTGCTCCTCCGCGCGCGCCCG
This sequence comes from bacterium, assembly GCA_020060525.1. Classification (GTDB taxonomy): domain Bacteria; phylum Krumholzibacteriota; class Krumholzibacteriia; order Krumholzibacteriales; family Krumholzibacteriaceae; genus SSS58A. Next base: position 8,148 of record JAGUZZ010000038.1, read on the forward strand.
GGCGGAGAGCGCCTCATCCTCGTCGCAATCGGCGCAGGCGAAGTTCATCTTCTCACGGCGAAGGGCCGCAGCTATCCGGGATGGCCGAAAACGATCGACGAAACAACCAATAGCAGCGTCACCGACGCGCATCCGACGGCGGCCGCCGATCTCGACGGAGACGGATCGCCCGAGATCCTGCACCTATCCTCCCGGGACGCCGTCCTGCAGGTATGGAGACTCGATGGGAGCGATTATCCCGGATTTCCGCGTCCGTTGGGGAATCATGACGGAGCGGGGCTCGCTCTCGACGACCCATCCGAACCGAGCCTCATCGCCTGCACGACATCCCGCGAGCTGTACGTTCACGACACGGAAGGACGGCGGCTCTATGCGCTGAGCCCCCTCGACACCGGCGACCTTTTCGTCACCTCTCCGTATTTCATTTCATCCGGCCTCTCGCCCGCGCCCCGGGCGGACCGGCTCCTCGCGGCCTCGCACGGCGGCCTCGTCTTTCTCTGGGACCGGGAAGGAAGGCTTCTGCCCGGCTGGCCGATCAGGATCGAGGGCTTCATTTACGGACTCGAGGAGCGCGAAACCGTCCGCGCCGTGCACGGACCGCCGGCCGTCGCCGACGCGGACGGGGACGGCGAGCTCGAAATAATCCTCGGAAGCTACGATCATCACGTGTACTGCTTCGAGTTCGACGGAAGCCTCGTGTCCGGCTGGCCCGTGATGGTGGAGGATGCGGTCTCCGGCGCCATATCTCTCGCGGAGCTCGACGGCGACGTCGAGAAAGAGCTCGTCGTCGGACAGATCGGCGAGACGATGTTCGCGTTCGATCTCGGCCCCCCGGTCCCGATCCGGATGGACGCGGCCCGGAGCGGATCCAAACCGTGCGCTTCGGCCGAATGGCCGCCCGCGTACTTCGCCGCCGCGGCGGCGGCCGCGGCGATGATCCTTCTGCTCGCCTTCCATCTCGGACTCGAAAGCTCGCGCGTCGCTTGGTCCGCGGTCGGCGGCGGAACCCGCGCCGTGCTGTGCTTCGCGCTGTGCGTCCTCGTCGTGCGAATCGCGTTCCTGTCCGCGGACGTCCGGCGATACCAAGAGGTCCGGGACCGGCTCGCGGCCGCGGAACCCGTCGTGCAGCGACTCCTTGCGACCGAACGGGAGAAAATCCAGAGCACGGCCGACGAGCTCGCCGCCGGCCTCGATTCGCTCGACGCGGGCGAGCCGAGGTCCCCGCTCGAGCTGCTCGGCCGCCTCGAGCGCCTCGCGGATCATCACCGCCTCGATTACCGGCTGAAGGGCCTCCTCGTGACGGACGGCGCCGGGAAGCCCGTGCTCGGAACGGGGCTCGCCCGAGGATTCGCTAGCCCGGACCTGCTCGGCGCCGGCGGACGCGGGACGCACGATCCCGTTCTGGTCGAGGAAACGCCCGTCCTCATCGAGGAAAGCGCGAAGGGCGTCGGGAGAGGCCCCGATTCCCTCCGTTTCTTCCTCTTTTCGAGCCTGCTCGGCGCGTTTCCCGACGCCGTCGCCGACGCGACGGACTTCTCGGCGTATATCCGCCTCGAGGACCGGACGCTCGCGCGGGGAGGCGCGGTCCGCTCTCCGTCGAGAGACCAACGGCCGCGCATCGACCGGACGCAGCCTTCGAGAAATATCGCGCTCCTCTGCGCCTCGGGGGAGCCGCGGCTTTCCATCCGACTCGCGGAAGACGATTTCGACAGAGCTTACTCGGCGTGGCTGAACGTCGCCGCCGCGATCCTTCTGCCCGCCGTTTACCTGTGCCTCAGCTTCGGCCGCATCGGATTCGCGCGGGTGAAATTCAAGTGGTGGTGGCTGCCGCTCTTCGCGGCGGTCTACGTCGCCGGCCTCGCCGCCCTCAGCGGCGGAGGGATAGAAGCGAAGCCGATGCCGCTCGCGGGGCGGACGCTCGAAGCGATCCTGCACGCCGCGGGCGTTTTCGGGCTCGTCATGCTCGCGCGCAACGTCGCCGCTTCGCGCAGGAGCGAGCGGCTCGACGTCACGCTTCTCGGATCGTACCTTCTCGCCGGTCTCATACCGCTCGCGGCCGTGCTCTTCGTCACGGGGAGCCTCGTCAGGGACGTCCAGTATCGGATCGTCAACGACTCGATCGCCGAGCTCGCCGAACGCGCGGACAACCTCGCGATCTCGTACGTCGGGCGCTACGACTTCACGCATATACTCGACGAGGCCGGCCGAACCCTTCTCGAGCGGCCGCCCGAAAGACGCTGGCTCAACTTCGTGCGGGAAAACCATTTTCTGTTCACCTACGATCTGCCCGCCGCTTTCATCACCCTGCGGGCTCGGGACAGAAACGATCCCGCACAATATTTCACGGGGTACTCCTATCGCGCGACGCGAACGGACAAGCTCTACTCGGAGCGGCCGGCGTGGACGGGCGGCGCGAACGTGAAGGGTCTGTTCCTCGATAACGGCGAACCGGTCATACGATCGCTGAGAACATTCCGCACGCGCGCCATCGAGGCCCAGATGGCGGGACATATCCCCCTCGACAAGGATATCCTGGCGAAGATCGAAAAACGCCTTCATATCCTTCCGATGCTCCCCTATGTGCGGCTCGAG
>JAGUZZ010000022.1:0-11723 GCA_020060525.1 bacterium
GCCGATTCCATGAAAAGATCCGCCCGGGCGGCTCTCCAAGAGAGGTAGACCTTTCCGCCCTGATCCCCCGGAACGTCCCGAACGGAGCGGATTTCCGGCGCGAGCACGCCGACGCGCCCTGAAATGTCCACCGATTGACCGTAGACGTCGGAATCGCCGCAGCGACCGTCGGACCATCCGACGATCGCGCCTCCCATGCCGTCCGGAACGATGCAGGGATAGCCCTGATCGCCCACGACGGAGCAGAGGACGACGCCGTTCGCCGTCCACTGCACCGCGCCCGAGGCGTTCACCCGCTGAGCGTAGATATCATAGTTCCCGCCGCGCGAGTCGGACCACGCGACGACGGCGCCGCCCACGCCGTCGGAGATGATCGCCGGATAGTGCTGGGTCGATGCCGCCGTGCAGACGGCGACGCCTTGGGTCGCCCACTGAACGAAGCCAAGGGCGTTCACGCGCTGCGCGTAGGTATCGATGTTGCCGCTTCGAAAATCCTCCCATGCGACGACGGCGCCGCCCGCGCCGTCGGCGTCGATTGCGGGCCTCATCTGAGTTCCGGCCGCCGTGCAAACGGCGAGGCCGTTCGAGGTCCACTGAGCCGTCCCGGAGGCATTCATCCGCTGCGCGTAGATATCCGCGCCGCCGCCGCGGTAATCGGTCCATGCGGCGATGGCGCCGCCTGCGCCGTCCGAAGCGATCACGGCGTAGTTCTGCGTTCCGGTCGCCGTGCAGACGGCGACGCCGTTCGACGTCCATAGAGCGGCGCCCGAGGCGTTCACGCGCTGCGCGTAGATATCGCTGGCGCCGCTGCGATTATCCTCCCATCCGACGACGGCTCCTCCCGAGCCGTCGCTCGCGACCATCGGATACGCCTGACTCGAGGACGCTGAGCAGAGAACGACGCCGTCGTACGTCCATTGAGCGACCCCCGAGGCGTTCACGCGCTGCGCGTATATATCCCAGTTGCCGAGCCGGTAATCGGACCATGCGATGATGGCGCCGCCCGCTCCGTCGGACGCGATCGCGGCGAATTCCTGCGACCCGGTCGCCGTGCAGACGGCGACGCCGTTCGACGTCCATTGAGGGATGCCAGAGGCGTTCACGCGCTGCGCGTAGATGTCGTTCGTGCCGCTGCGCATGTCCACCCATGCGACGACGGCGCCGCCCGCTCCGTCCGAGACGATATTCGGAAACGTTTGGTGGCCGCTCGCCGTGCAGAGAGGAACGCCGTTCGCCGTCCACAGAGGCGCTCCCGAGGAGCTCACCCGCTGGATGTAGATATCTCCGTTGGCGCTTCGGTAATCGTGCCACGCGAAGATCGCCCCGCCGGCCCCGTCGGAGATCATCTCGGGGAACTGCTGGTTCTGCGCGGCGACGCATATCGCGGCTCCGTCCGTGACCCAGTATGCCCAAAGCGGCGGCGCGGCCGCGAGGATCGAACAAAACGAGATGATGAACATGCGCCTCTTGACGTTGCTCATGCCTCTTGCTCCTTTCCACTCTCACGCTTTGATCGATCGATCGGCTCGAAGCCGCGGCGGCGATCGCTGCATCGTTCCGCCCGGTCCGCGCCCCTATCGGGCGCAACACGGCTGCTTATACTTTGACTGCCGCAACCCTCGAAATGACACAGCTCATGACGAATTGATACGAGAAGATGAGCGGGTAGCTTCGTTTTTCATTTTGACTTAGCGCGCCTCGGGGGCTACACTTTTTACGGCGGCAAAACGCTCATCCAACAGCTGAAGCTCGATCGAGTCGCCCGGCGAGGCGCGTCCGCATGATCGGCAAAACGATATCTCACTACAGGATAGTCGAGAAGCTCGGCGAGGGCGGGATGGGGGTCGTGTACCGCGCCGAGGATACGAAGCTCCATCGCCCCGTCGCGCTCAAGTTCCTCCATCCCGAGCTCACGCGCGACCCCGAGGCCAAGGTGCGCTTCATGCACGAGGCCGAGGCCGCCGCGGCGCTCAGCCACGCCAATATCTGCACGATATACGAAATCGACGAGCACGAAGGGCAGTCGTTCATCGCGATGGAGTTCATCGAAGGAAAGATGCTCAAGGATCGTGTCGACGGGGGGCCGCTCCCCATCGACGAAGCCCTCGCTCTCACGATCGAGATAGGCGAAGGGCTGCGCGAGGCTCACGAAAAGACGATCGTTCATCGGGACATCAAGCCGGGGAACATCGTGCTCACGGCGCGCGGTCAGGCGAAGATACTGGACTTCGGCCTCGCGCGGCTCGGGGCGCGCTCGAAGATCACGAAGGCCGATACGACCCTCGGCACCGCGGCCTACATGTCCCCCGAGCAGGCGTCGGGGAAAGAGGTCGACCGCCGGACCGACATCTGGTCGCTCGGGGTCATGCTCTACGAGATGATCGCGGGGGAGAGGCCGTTTCGGGGGGATTACGAAGCGGCGGTGGCGCATTCGATCCTGCACGAGGAGCCGGAGCCGCTCACGTCGCGGCGGAGCAACGTGCCGATGGAGCTCGAGCGGATCGTGGGAAAGGCGCTCGCGAAGAACCCGTCGGAGCGCTACCCTCATGTCGAGGATATGCTCGTCGATCTGCGGGGGCTCCGGTCGGGGACGCGGAAGCTCCCGCTCGCTGGAGAGGCCAAGGGACTGAAGAAGAGAGACAAGGCGCTCATCGCCGGCATCGCGGCCGTGGCGGTTATCGCGCTCGGCCTCGCCGTCATCCAGCGGGTCTTCCGGCCCGCGGCGGAGCCGGGACCGCATACGGACGGACGAACGATGATCGTGGTCCTTCCCTTCGAGAACCTCGGCGCCACCGAGGACGAGTACTTCGCGAACGGCACGACCGACGCGATCACGGCGCGCCTCGCAGGCGTGAGCGGGCTCGGCGTCATCTCCCGCCAGAGCGCCGTGCAATACAAGAAGACGACGAAATCGATACGGCAGATCGGAAAAGAGCTCGGCGTGGACTATGTCCTCGAGGGCACCGTTCAGCGCGAGAGGCCCGGGGATCCGACGAGCCGGGTTCGCGTGATTCCGCAGCTCATTCGCGTCGCCGATGACACGCATGTCTGGGCGGAAACCTACGATAAAGACATGGCCGAAGTGTTCCGCGTTCAGTCGGATATCGCCGAGCGCGTGACCGCTCAGCTCGACGTTGCGCTTCTCGAGCCCGAGCGCCGGGCGATGACAAAGCGGCCGACCGAGAATCTCGCCGCGTATGAGGATTATCTGCGCGGAAAGGAATACTACTCCAGCGTCGATTTGGCCGGCACGGAGCTGGCCGTCCAGCTGCTGCAGAGGGCCGTATCGATGGACCCTCAATTCGCCGAAGCGTGGGGAACGCTCGCGATGGCGTATCACGGTCTCTATTGGCAGTTCGACCGGCCGGACGCCCTCGCGCTGGAAATGGAAGCGGCGAAGCGGGCGCAGGAGCTTGCGCCTGAGATTCCCGAAACTCATTTAGCGCTGGGGTCCGTCGCTTACGCTCATCGCGAGTTCGACAAAGCTCTCGAGCATTTCAAGAAAGCCCAAGACCTTCGTTCGAGCGGAGATGCGGTGCAAAGCATCGGATTCGCTTTGAGACGCCTGGGAAGATGGGAGGAAGCCCTGCATCATTTCGAGGATGCGCGCCGTCTTATGCCGCGCGTCTATTCCGTGTATGCGGACGGCCTCGGATTCACGATGACGTATATGCGCCTCTTCGACGACGCGGAGCGGAGCTACGATCAAACGATCCGCCTGGCGCCGCAAATCGCGTACGGCTATATCGGAAAAGCGACCGCCATTTTGTCGCGGGACGGAGACGCGGATGCGGCGAAACCGGTCATGCTGGAAATGTCGCGCCGTGCGAACGCAGCGGATATCGCGGCCGTGCACATTCTGGGAGTGCCCGATTTGTTTCCGCCTCTGCGCATGTATCCGGAAATCTATATGGAAGTGTTCGATGCCTTTGAGTCGGGGCCCATGGATCGCTTTCGCCGTCTTCAGCCGTCCGCGATCGCCCTGACGCACCTCTCCCGGGCCGTCGTCTATCAAGCTCGGGAAGACCATCTCGCCGCGAGCGCCCGCTTTGATTCGGCGAGAATCTGCTATGAACGCCTCATTCGAGCCAATCCGCGATCGGCTTCCATCTCGTTCTATCACAGCGCCCTGGGATACGCGTACGCAGGCCTCGGACGCAAGGACGACGCGATCCGCGAGGGAAAGGAAGGCGTCCGGATGATGCCGGTGTCCAAGGACGCAGTCGACTGGGGCGCGCTCGCCCATTGCCTTGCGGAGATCTACATAATGTGCGGCGAGCACGAGGCTGCGATCGGCGAGGTAGAAATCGCTCTATCGATGCCGTCGGGTCTCTCCGCGGGCCTGCTGCGCGTCGATCCGATATGGGATCCGCTCCGGAGCGATCCGAGATTTCGGCGGCTGGCCGAGGGGAAGACAGCATCGCGGTGAGCCATTGTTGCCCGGTGCGGTCGAGAGCGGGGGCAGCGCAATGATCGGCAAGACCATTTCGCATTACCGATATCCCGTGCTCAGTCGAGAGCCGCATCTGGAGAACCTCCGAGGCGAAGAGCGGTTCAAGAAACTTCTAAAGGGAGTGAAGGTCGAATGGGAGCAGTTCGAGGCGCCGGAATGAAACGAACGTCAGCTATGAAGCGGATCCTGACTATTGCGTGCCTCGCGGCGGTGCTCGGCGGGTGCGGCGACGACGGCGCAAGGCCGCGCGGGGGAGGCGAGCTCTCAGTCGTCTTCACAGAAGAGCAGCGCATGCTCGCCGACCAGATTATCAGCGTCTTCGAGAACAACTGGCCGGAGATCGACTATGCCTATGCCGAGGACCTCGGCGACGGACGCGGCATCACGGCCGGCCGGGCGGGGTTCACCTCGGCGAACGGAGATATGCTGATTGTCGTCGAGCGCTATACGCAAATCGTGCCCGGCAACCCGCTGGCCGTCTATCTTCCCCGCCTACGGGAACTGGCGGCCGAGGAGAGCGGAGACGTCGATGGACTGGAGGGTCTCGATGATGCCTGGCGGAAAGCGGCCGAGGATCCGATATTCCGGGAGGTCCAGGACGAGGTCGTCAACGACGAGTATTACTGGCCCGCCGTCGATCATGCCGACGATCTGGGGATGATTTTTCCCCTGAGCCTTCTCAATCTCTACGACGCCTGCATCCAGCACGGCGACGGGGACGATCCGGACGGGCTGCCCGCGATGATAGACACCGTCTGCGCGAGGCTCGGCGGATCGCCGGCGGACGGCGTCGACGAGCTCGACTGGCTGGACGAGTTCATGACGGTCAGGCGCGCGGTGCTTCTCGATCCCTTCGATCCCGAGACGAAGGATGTTTGGGCCGAGTCCGTCGGCAGGGTGGACGCCCTGCGATCGATCTTCGACAGCGGCAACACGAATCTTGCGCCCCCGATCGTGATCGCGCCCTTCGACTCGACCTTCACGCTTCCCTACCCGTGATGTCTCGAGCCGGTCCGAGCCATAGACAGGGCTTGGCTTTCATATTCCGGGGCGCTGGACGAACGCCTTTCGATTATAGCTTCTTTTTTCATTTTGACGTGGCGCGCCTCGGGGTCTACACTTTTTGCGGCGGCAAAACGCTCATCCAACTGCCTAGGCTCGATCGAGTCGCCCGGCGAGGCGCGTCCGCATGATCGGCAAAACGATCTCGCACTATCGAATAGTCGAGAAGCTCGGCGAGGGCGGGATGGGTGTGGTCTACCGCGCCGAGGACACGACGCTCGGCCGCATGGTCGCGCTCAAGTTTCTCCCGGCGGAGCTCACCCGCGACGCCGCGGCGAAGGAGCGCTTCATCCTGGAGGCGCGGGCCGCCTCCGCGCTCGATCATCCCAATATCTGCACGATCCACGAGGTCGCCGAGGCGAACGACGGTCAAACCTTCATCGCGATGGCCTGCTACGAAGGCGAATCGCTCAAGGCGAAGATCGAGCGCGGGCCGCTCAAGCTCGATGAGGCGATCGACATAGCCGTGCAGACGGCCCAGGGGCTCTCCAAGGCGCACGCCCAGGGGATCGTTCACCGCGACATCAAGCCCGCGAACATCGTCGTGACGAAGGACGGGCTCGTGAAGATCGTGGACTTCGGTCTCGCGAAGCTCGCGGGGACGAAGCTCACGAAGACGGGCTCGACGCTCGGCACGGCGCAGTACATGTCGCCGGAGCAGGCGCGGGGCGCGCTGGTGGACGCGCGGAGCGACATCTTTTCCCTCGGAGCGGTTCTCTACGAGATGCTCACGGGAAAGCACGCCTTCCCCGGCGAGTACGAGCAGTCGACGCTCTACGCGATCTTGAACGAGGAGCCGGAGCCCGTGACGGCGCTCCGCTCGGGTGTTCCGATGGAGCTCGAGCGGATCGTCGGAAAAAGCATGGCGAAGAATCCGGACGAGCGATATCAGCACGCCGATGAGATCGTCGCCGATCTGCGCCGCATGAAGACGGCGCCGGCGGCCGCCTCATCGAGGGTCGCGCACACGGGGCGAGCCGCGGCGGGCCGGCGGGCGAATCGCTCGTGGCCATGGCTCGTCGGATTGTTCGTCATCGCGGCCGTCGCGATAGCGCTCTTCGCGCGTCAGCGGGGACCGTCGCACACGGCCCCGGCAGCCGACAGGAAGATGCTCGCCGTGCTCCCCTTCGAGAATCTCGGCTCGCCCGAGGACGAGTACTTCGCAGCGGGCATCACCGAGGAGATCACGAGCCGGCTCGCCGCCATCAAGGAGCTCGGCGTGATCTCCCGCACGAGCGCCGTGCGCTACGCCGGAACGAGCAAGACGATCAAGGAGATCGGCTCCGAGCTGGGGGTCGGATATATCCTCGAGGGCACGGTTCGATGGGCGCGGGAACCGGACGGAACGAGCAAGGTGAGGATCACGCCGCAGCTCATCCGCGTCTCGGACGACACGCATCTCTGGACCGAGCTCTACGATCGCGTGATCGAGGACATCTTCGAGATTCAATCGGAGATCGCGCGGAGCGTCGTCAAGCACTTGGGGCTCGCCCTTCTCGAGCAGGGACATCCCGCCATCGAATCACGCCCCACGGACAATCTCGAAGCATATCAGGCCTATCTGCGGGGGGAGTATTACGCGGGGCAGCCTCATTTCGTGGCGAAGCACTGGGAGGATGCGGCTCGAAACTATGAGCGCGCGGTGGAGCTCGATCCCACGTTCGCCCTCGCGTACGGGAAGCTCTCCTCGGCGCACGCCCGGCTCTACTATTACCGCCACGATACCTCGGAGGATCGGCGAAACAAGGCAAAGGCCGCCGTCGACAAAGCCATCGAGCTCGAGCCGCACTCGCCGAAGATCCGGCTCGCGCTCGGCTATTATCGTTTGTTCGTCGAACGAGACGTCCCGGCGGCCCTCGAGGAGTTCGACGTCGCGGCGAGGGATCTTCCCGACAACGCGGAGGTGCTGGAGGCGAGGGGGGACGCTTTTCGCCAGAACGGCCGGTGGGACGAGGCCTACGAGGCGCACGGAAAAGCCTGCGATCTCGATCCGCGCAACTCGGCGCTCCATGAAAACTTCGCCGAGACGTGCTGGTGGAGCCGCCGGTATCCCGAGGCCATGGAACAGGCCGACAAAGCGATCGCGCTCGCGCCCGACCAGATGTGGCCCTATCTGATCAAGGCCTTCATCAACTGGAGCTGGAAGGGGAGGGGCGCTCTTCCGCAAGCGCGGGCGGCCCTCGAAGCTCTGGGACCGGACGCGGATCCGGGGTGGGTGGCGTGGACCTGGTTCAATCAGGAAGCGATAGAAGGCAACCATGAAGAGGCGATCGCGCGTCTTTCGGCGTGTCCCGACGGATGGATAAAACTGAAAATCGGCGCGTTTCCCGCTCCGCTGCTCGCGGCCCAGATGCATGAGCTCCTCGGTGAGCCGCGACGGGCGAGGGAAGAATATGAAACAGCGAAGGACCTGCTCGAACGGGAGGTCGCGGCGCAGCCGGCCGATCCTCGATACCACAGCTCGCTCGGCGTCGCCTACGCTGCCCTGGGGCGCCGAGAGGAGGCCGTCCGCGAGGGGAGGAGAGCCGTTGCAATGCTCCCCATGTCGAAAGACGCCGTATACGGAATTCCCTATGTGATCGATCTCGCCCAGATCTACACGATGCTGGGAGAGCAGGACGCCGCCGTGGTCGAGCTCGAGCGCCTGCTGTCGCAGCCTTCCTGGATCTCTCGTCCCTATGTCGAGATGGATTTCAGATGGAACCGGCTCAGGGAGAATGCCGCGTTCAAGCGATTGCTCGATGGATACCCTTCGCCCGAATCGTGACGGCTCGGGCGGCAGATTGACGCCGTTTCTACCGGGAGGTGCCCATGACCGGTCTCGACGCTCTCGCGCTTCCGATCCTGCTCTCGGCCGTGATCGTCTTCGCCGCGAGCTCCCTCATTCACATGCTGCTCCCGTGGCACAAGAACGATTACCGGAGGCTGCCTCGGGAGGACGAGGCGCTCGCTGCGTTCCGGTCGCTCGGCATCACGCCGGGAGATTACATGGCGCCCATGACCACGAGCATGGAGGAGTTGCGCTCGCCCGAGTTCAAGGAAAAGATGAAGCAGGGCCCGTTCGTCATTCTGACGCTCGTGCGAGGCGGCTCGACGGGAATGGCGAAGAGCCTCGTTCTGTGGTTTCTCTACATCCTCGTCATCTCGATCTTCGCGGGGTACGTCGCGGGGCGGGCGCTCCCGCCCGGCTCGCCGTACCTCGCCGCCTTCCGCTTCGCGGGGACGACGGCGTTCGTCGCCCACGCGGTCGGGCTGTGGCAGATGTCGATCTGGTATCACCGCTCGTGGCTCACGACGTTCAAGGCGACGGTTGACGGTCTCGTCTACGCGCTCCTCGCGGGAGGCGTGTTCGGCTGGCTGTGGCCGCGGTGAGCGGCGACCGCGGTTGATAATCAACCAAAATTTGGTTGATTTTCAACCACGATTCTGACATAATTCGAGTATGCTTCCGCGTCACTGCACACGCAATCTCCTTGTCGCTCTGTCGGATACGCCTGTCGTGTTCTTGCGCGGGGCCCGCCAGACGGGGAAAACAACCCTCGCGCGGGCCCTCGTTTCGGGAGAATGGCGGGGGCGTTACCTCACGCTCGACGATCCGGCCGTTCTCTCGGCGGCGCGGAGCGACGCCGCGGGGTTTATCGGCGGTATAGAGGGCTCGGCGGTCATCGACGAGGTGCAGCGCGCGCCGGGCCTTTTCCTCGCGATCAAGGCCGCGGTCGATCGCGACAGAAGGCCGGGGCGGTTCCTGCTTACCGGATCAGCGGACGTGCTGCATCTTCCCGGCGCCGCCGAGTTCCTCGTCGGCCGGATGGAGATAGCGACCCTCTGGCCGCTCTCCCAGGGCGAGATCGAGCGATCGCCCGAGCGTTTCGCGGAGAGCGCATTCTCGGCGGATCCGATGCCGTCCGTGTCCTCCGAGCCGGGCTTGCGGGCGCTGTTGCCGCGGATCGTTCGAGGAGGCTTCCCCGAGATGCTCGAGCGAGAAACCATGCCGCGCCGCCGCGCGTGGTTCGATTCGTACGTGACCTCCATCATGCAGCGCGACATCAGGGATATGTCGGCGATCGCGGGGCTCGGCGAGGTACCGCGGCTCCTCGCCCTGCTCGCCGCGCGGGCGAGCGCGATATTGAACTACGCGGAGGTATCCCGTGCGCTGTCGATGCCCGCGTCGACCCTGAAGCGCTACATCGGGATCCTCGACGCCACCTTCATCGTGAACATGCTGCCCGCGTGGTCGGGGGATATCGGGCGGCGGCTCATGAAGTCGCCGAAGATCGTCCTCGTCGATACCGGTCTCGCCGCCGCCCTGCTCGGCGTCGACGCCGGCCGCATAGAGCGCGAGCCGAACCTCTCGGGGCGACTCCTCGAGAACTTCGTCGTGATGGAGCTCCGCAAACAGGCGTCGTGGAGCGCGACGAATCCTCGCCTGTACCATTTCCGCGCTCACGGGGGCGAAGAGGTCGACGTCGTCATGGAGGATCCGGCGGGGCGGCTCGTCGGCGTCGAGGTCAAGGCTTCGACGTCGGTCGTCGACGCGGATTTCAAGGGGCTGCGCGCCTTCGCCGACGCGACGGGGAAACGGTTCGCGCGGGGCATCGTTCTGTACACGGGGCGGGAGGTCGTCTCTTTCGGAAAGAAGTTCGTCGCCGCCCCCGTCGCGTCGCTCTGGTCATGATCGACGGGCCGGCGTGCGCCGCATCGACTGAGAGACGGCAGACGCGATGAGCCGCCCTCAGAACAGATGGAACGCGCGTGACAAGATCAATCCGAGGAACGATATCGTCGCGATGAACGTGACCGCGATGATGATCGCGAGCGCGATCGTGCGCTGAAGCATGTACTTTTTCGCTTCCCGGTATGCTTCCATTGCGTCCTCCCTGTTGAGCGGTGCGGGAACGTCGGAGACCGATTGAAGCTTCGCGAGCTCGCTCGCGATATCGGCGGCCTCGGGATCGGTCGCGAGGTGCTTTTCCACGAGCGCGCGGGTGTCCGCGCTCGCCTCTCCGGAGGCGTAGAGCGGCAGCAGGTCGAGAATCACGTTGCGAGTGACGTCCATTTCAGGGAACCTCCCTCTCGATGCAAGCGGCCAGCAGTCTCTTTCGGGCGCGGTGAACCTTCACCTTGGCTGAGGAGAGTCCGATCTCGAGAACGCGCGCGATCTCTTCGTACGGCAGCCCGTGCTGCACCCTGAGAACGAAGGCCGCGCGATCGACCTCCGGAAGGATTTGCAGGACCTCTTGAACCCGCTCGAGCGCGAGCCTCGATTCGGTCCTGCGCTCCGGTCCCGGCGCGGAGTCCGCGTGGGTTTCCTCGAGCGGGGCCTCCCGCCGCCTCTTCCGCCGCTGATCCAGAAACGCGTTGCGGGCGATCGCGAGGAGATACGCCTTCAGGGTCTCCGTGCGGATGTCGTTTCTCTTCGCCCACGCGCGCACGAAGGTTTCCGAGGTTATGTCCTCCGCGTCGGCGCGGTCGTTCGTGAGCCAGAACGCGAAGCGGTGCACGTCGGCCGCGTACGATTCGTATAGCTCCTCGAAGCTCAGCATGTTTCTCCTCCGCCGATAATAAGCCGGAAGGCCTCGAAAGTTACAGACAGAAGCGCCGGCGGGCGGATATAATACGTATTCCAGCCGGTAGAGAGGAGGTTCGACGATGGCGCTCAAGGTGCTCGGCATCGCGGGAAGCCTGCGAAAGGGCTCCTACAACCGCGCGCTTCTGCGGGCCGCGGTTGCGATCGCGCCCGAGGGGATGACGATCGAGATCGCGGAGATAGACGGTATCCCGCCGTTCAACGAGGACGTCGAAAAGAAGGGGATGCCGCCGGCGGTCGCGGAGCTGCGCCGAAAGGTCGCCTCGGCCGGCGCGCTCCTCATCGCGACGCCCGAGTACAACCACTCGGTGCCAGGGGTCCTCAAGAACGCGATCGATTGGCTCTCGCGCGGCGACGACCAGCCGCTCGACCGGAAGCCCTGCGCCATCATGGGCGCCTCGACCGGCCTCATCGGCACGGCCCGCGCTCAGGCGCACCTGCGGGATCTCGTCGTCGCTGTCAATATGCCCGTGCTCGGCCAGCCCGAGATCCTTGTCACGAAGGCGCGCGAGCGGTTCGACGAGCGCCCCGAGCTCACCGACGAATCCGTTCGCAAGCGCGTGCGGGCGCTTCTCGAGGCGCTCGCGGGCTGGGCCGAAGCGCTCGCGGCGCGGCCGTAGC
>JAGUZZ010000070.1:0-4776 GCA_020060525.1 bacterium
CGGCCGCCATGACGTCGGTCGCGGGCGCGGGGGCCGCCGTCTGAGCCGATCGCGGAGCCGCGAAGATATTCGCGCTCTCGGGCGGCCGGGTCCGCTGGTTCGGCGCGTCGTTTCTCTCGAATCCGGGGCGCGGCATCTGCGGCCGCTGCTCCTCCTCGGGCCGCGGCTCTTCGCCCCACGTGACCTTGTCCTTCGGCTCGTGGCCGAAATCCTGCGTGATCTTGTCGCGGCTCATGCGGGGAGGGGCGGGCGTGCGGCTCGCGTCCTCCTCGACCTGCTTGCCGATCTTCTCGATCGCGTTGTCGACCCCCGCGAAATCCTCCGCGAAGCCGTCGAGCATCCGGGCGTGGCTCTCGATGAGCGTCTTGAGACGCGAGAGGTAGTTGTCCTTGTTCTTCTTGAGCTCGAGGATCTCGCGGCGAAGCTGCGACGTGTGCGCGCGGATCCCTTCGGCGGCCTTCTCGGCCTCCATCTCCGCCTGACGCACGATGAGGCTCGCCTCGCGGCGCGCGTTGTCCTTGGCCTCCTGCGTGAGCTTCTCCGCCGTGAGGAGGGTGTTGCGCAGGTTCGTTTCCATGCTCCGGTACTCGTTGAGGCGATCCTCGATGGCGACGAGCTTCTCGCGGAGGTTCTTGTTGTCCGAGAGAACGGCCTCGTACTCCTCGGCGACCGTATTGAGGAACGCGTAGACCTCGTCGGCGTCGAGCCCGCGCATGACCTTCTTGAACTCCTGCTTTCTGATATCGAGCGGGGTGATTCGCATCCTGCTGCCTCCTCCTGATCCCTAGAGAGAGCGCCTCTTGATTATGAACGCTGCGACCTGCAACAGGGCGGCGAAGATGAGCGAGGCGACGTCGATCTTCCAGGCCGGGAGAATCCGCCGCACGGGCGAGAGCACCGGCGAGTAGATCCTGTCGAGAACATGGAGCAGCCTGCTTCGCTCCTCGACCGCCTTCAGAAACGCGTAACAAAGCGTTATAAAAGTCGCCGTGTTGAGCGCAGCAATAGTCAGGCCAACCCTGTCATCCACAAAATAGCTCATAACTTCCTGTCGCTCAATATATTATATTCGCCCCGGCCGAAACGCGGGACGGGCGCCGCGCCCTGAGGGCGGCCGTCTCCAGGACCGCTTGGCCGGTTTCTTGTCACACCGGCCGCCTCTCCCCGAAGAGCACGCGGCCGAGCCGCACCATCGTCGAGCCCTCCGCGATCGCGAGCTCGAAATCGTCCGACATCCCCATCGAGAGGCGCTCCATCGAGACGCCGGCGATGCGCGCCGCCTCGATCTCGTCCCGAACGCGGCGCAGCCTCGCGAACGCCGACGCCGCCTCGGCGGCGTCTGACGTGAGGGGCCCGACGGTCATGAGACCGCGAACGCGGAGGTTCGGCATCGCAGCGACGAGACCGCACGCCTCGAGCGCCTCCTCGGGCGCGAGCCCCTCCTTCGACTCTTCGCCGCTCGTGTTCACCTCGATGAGGATGTCCGTCACGACGCCGTCGCGCGCGCCGGCCCGATCGAGATGCGCGGCGAGCTTCGCCGAGTCGACCGACTGAACGAGCGCGAAACGGCCGATGACCTTGTTCACCTTGTTCGTCTGGAGGTGTCCGACGAGGTGCCAGCGGCAGGGGAGCTTCACGGCCGGAGCCTTCTCGAGAAACTCCTGCACCCTGTTCTCGCCGACGTCGGCGATCCCCGCCTCGATCGCCTCCGCCACCGTCTCGGGTCCGTGCGTCTTCGTGACGGCGACGATCGTGATATCCGCGGCGCTCCGGCCGGCGCGCCCGGCGGCGCGCTCGATGCGCTCGCGCACGCGTTCGAGATTCTCCCGTACCGACATCGCTCCTCCGGCGAGGCCCGGCGGTCGGGAACGCCCGCGCCGCCGCCATCCCGTCCCGCGCCCCCCGCGCCGGCGTTACGCGTGCACTCTGACGAGCTCCATCTGCTCCTCGCCGTGGACGACGACCTCGCCGTCGAGCGTGATGAAGCAGTCGATCTCGCTGCGCGCGGCCATCTCGCCCGGCAGGTAGATGCCCGGCTCCACCGAGAAGCAGATCCCCGGCACGAGCCGGCGCTCGTCCTTCGTCTCGAGGTTGTCGATGTTGACGCCGTTCCCGTGGACCTCCTCGCCGATCGAGTGGCCGGTGCGGTGCACGAAGAAGTCGCCGTAGCCGGCGTCCACGACGACCTTCCGGCAGGCGTCGTCGACCTCCCAGCCGAAGCACGGCTGCTTCGCCGCGAACCGCTTGCGGACGAAGTTCACCGCGGCGATGCGGGCGTCGCGCACGGTGTGGAAGATCTCGAGGTACTTCTCGGGCGGCTCGTCCCCGACGAAGCCGCACCAGGTGATGTCGTAGTAGATCGATCCGGGCTCCTTGAACTTCGCCCAGAGGTCGATGAGGAAGCAGTCGCCCTTTTTGAATTCGTAGGAGCCTTCCTTCTTCGGCTCGAAGTGCGGGTCGGCGGGATGGTCGCCGATCCCGACGATCGGCGATTCGTTGGCGCAGGTGAGCCCCTCCTCGTCGAACCGCTTCAGGATGAACTGCGCGAGCTCGTACTCGGTGAGACGGCGCCTTTTCGCGAGCGCCTTTCCGACCTCCGCGAACGCCTCGTTCTTGATGTGCTGGATCTTGTCTCCGGCCCGCAGGTGGCTCTCGTACCCCTTGCGGTCGATGATCGCCTCGAACTGCTGGACGAGGTCGGCCGAAGAGACGATCTCGTAACCGAGGCTCCGGATGAGATCGATCGTCCCGCCGTCGACGATCGACACGTACGGGATGTTGTTCATCGGGGAGTACTGCATCGCGATCTTCTTCGGCGGGCCGAGGAGCTTCTTGATGGCGGCGTGGAGCTCGCCCCACGCGCGATAGGTGCGCTTTTCGCCGGGGAGCGCGTCGAGGCGCGCCGGCTCCACGGCGGAGACGAGGCGGACCGGCTCTCCCTTCGCCGGGATGTAGTAGAACCACCGCCGCGACGTGCCCTTCGCGAAATCGAGCCCGAGCACGCGGTACGCGAGATGATCCCTGTTATGGAAATCGCAGAGGAGCCAGCCGTCGATGCCCTTCTCCGCGAGGGCAGCCTGAATCGCCTTTACGTCCATGAGTCCCGCGCCTCCCTCGTTGCCGAAATTCGAGCGGAATAACGATTTTCCGCCACGCTAGCATGGGGAGCCGGGGCTGTCAAGCGGGGGGCGTCCGGAGCGCGCGGCGTCAGGGCCGGTACCTGAACCAGCCGTTCGGCGAGAGCGCGGTGTGTCCGAGGCCCTCGTGCCCCTTCACGCTCCAGAGATAGATGACGTTCGGCCGCAGCAGTTTCCGGAGGCTGTCCGGCGCGGCGAAGGGTGGCGCCGCGATGCCGTCCGCCGCGTACACGCGCTCGAGCGACGGGGCGAAGATTTCGAGCGTGTACGAGCCGCTCGCGCGCGAGGGCTCCCACGTGAACTCCGCGGGGAAACCGCCGACATCCCCGTGCGGCGCCTTGAGCGCGATCTCGTAGACGGCGGGCGGGGCGCCCCGCAGGACCTCGGGGGCGGGAACGGCCGCCTCCCGTCCCTTCCTCGTCGCGACCAGAGCGACGACGACGATCGCGGCCGCGGCGACCGCGGCGGCGGGATAGAACCACGCCGGCCTGCCCCGCCGAAAGCGGCTCGCCGGCTGAACGGGCTCCTCCTTCACGACGGTCGGGGCGATCCGCTCCTTGTACGCCCGTTCGAGCTTTCCGCGGGCGTAGATCCATTCGGCCGACCGGGCAAGCTCCTCGTCCGATTCCACGCTCGAGAACCGCTCGAGCCCGCGAAGCTCGATATCGCAGCGCGCGCATCGCGCGAGGTGCTTCCTCACGCCCTCCGCGTCGCGCTCGGAGAGCTTCCCCTCGAGATACGCGGCGAGCGTCTCGACGGGCACGTGGCGCTCAGGCTCCTTTTCGGCCATCGTCGAACCCTCCTTCACGCACGAGGCGGGCGAATTTGCGGCGCGCGCTCTGGATGAGCGTCCGGGCGCCCGTCACGTTCCGGCAGCCGAGGATCTTCGTTATCTC
Source organism: bacterium (assembly GCA_020060525.1). Classification (GTDB taxonomy): domain Bacteria; phylum Krumholzibacteriota; class Krumholzibacteriia; order Krumholzibacteriales; family Krumholzibacteriaceae; genus SSS58A. The sequence goes on from JAGUZZ010000070.1 coordinate 4,034, forward strand.
CTTCACGGTCAGCCCCTCGCGGTAGTGCAGGACGAACGCTTCGATCTCCGCGAGCTCCATGACGCCCCGCGCGGCTTCGAGGATGCGGTCGCAGTCGCGCTCGTTGTCGATCCGTTCGTCATACGCCCGATCGAGCGGCTCGGCTATCTCGCCCTCGATCGAGTGGAGCCTGCGCCGCCACTGCTCGCGGCGCTTCGAGAGCTCGCCGCGGCAGTGGTTCCTCGTCACCTGATAGACCCACGTCGAGAACCTCGAGCGGCCCGCGAAGCTTCCGATGCCCCGGAAGATCTTCGCGAGTACATCCTGCGCGAGCTCGACCGCCTCGTCGGCGTCGTGCGCGTGGTTGAAACACCAGAGGTACACGCGCTTCTCGTACCGTCTCACGAGCTCCGCGCAGAGGTCGTCCCGCGGGTCGACGGCGATCGCCGACGCTATCTCCTCGTCGGTCGCCGTCTGTATCCGTTCATCCAATGAGACGCTCTCCGTCAGGGAAATGACACACGGATTTTCGGACGCGGACGCGGCATGCCGGAGTCTGCTCCGCCGGCGCGCCGCGGACGGTTCGATTATAGCACATCAGAAGGAGCGTCTGCGCTTGAGGAGGATACGGGCGATCGCCGCGCCGGACGCGACGATCAGGGCGATCGAAAGCCACGCGGCGGGATCGAGGCCAGGGGAGCGCTTGGGCGCCGCGCCGCCGTCACCGATCGCGCAGAAAGCCCCCCACACGGCGGGCCGCGCGA
>JAGUZZ010000004.1:0-3052 GCA_020060525.1 bacterium
CGCTTCGCGGATGAGCGATTGCGCGAAGAAACCCACCTGAAACCGCAGCGCGTCCTTGAGCCGCAGAAACGTCTGGAACGCCGAGAGGCTCGAGAATTCGAGAACGAGCACGCCGACCGGCTCGTTGTGAACGAGCGGCACGAAGATCGACGTGATGACCCCTTCGCCGGTCTTGAGCCGCAGCCCCGTCTCGACGACGGCTTCGGTCATGACGATCTCCTCGCCGTCGATGAAGGCGCGCGCGAGGCTCCCGCGGTTGCAGCGGATGCGCGGACTCTGCGCTTCGAAGGGGATCTGCTGGTCGCTGCCGCCGAGGATGAGCCAGTCGCCTTCGTCCGTCGCCGTGTAAATCGCCGCCGTGTCCGCGGAGAGCTTTCCCGCGATGAAGCGGCAGAGGAGCGTGAACTTTTCGTGAAATCCGGTCTGATTCCGAAAGAGCGCTTCGATGTACTGGCGGATCTGAAACTCGAGCTCGCGTATGACGTGGGCGTCGATCATGAGGTGCTGATTCAAAATCGGCGCGATGCGTTCCGCAAGGGACGAAACGGTGCGCAGATCCCGCTCGCCGAGCCGCCTCTCGCCGGCGTTCGTCGATACGTTCAACACCCCGAGCAGGCGCCCCTGGTGCGCGATCGGCGCCGAAACGGCGCTCTGGATCGCATCCCGTTCCCTGCCGTCCCGGTACAGCGGAGCCTCAACGATGTCGTCGATGAGCTTCGCCTCGCGGGTCTGGCCGACGAAGCCCGCTATCCCTTCCCCGAGCTTCTGGCGGGTCCGTTCGACGACCTCGGTGCTGAGGCCCGTCGCGTAGCCGATGTAGAGCTCGCGCGTTTCCTGCGAAAAGAGCATGATCGAGCCGCTCGAGGCCGTCACGGCGTGAACGGAAATCTCGAGCAGCCACTTGAGCAGCCGCTCGCGGTCCGTGATGCGGTTCATGTACTGGAGCGCCTCGTCGAGGCGCGAGGGCCACGATTCCGGTCTCCCGCCCTCCCCTCCCTTTTCCGCGGGAGAGAGATGGCTCACCGCCTCGGCCGGATTGACGATTCGCTTCCTTTCGGCCCCGAGCAGCACGATCTCGCGCTCGAAACGCTTCCGCTTCTCCGTGACGATGATGTAATCGGCGCCGAGAAAGGCGTGCAGGAACGATTCGTCGGAGAAATGCGGAATGCCGACGATCTCGGCTATCTCGAGCGCCACCGCGCGGGGATCGCTGTCGTACACGCCGATGACGGCGACTCCCGGTGTGCGGTGAAACTCGCTCAGGATATTGAGCTCTTCCTCGCCGCCTCCGAGGATGGCGATCTTTATGAGGCCTTCGGACGCGATCAATTCGGATACCGATCCTTGCATCAGAGTAACCCGTTGTTTTTGAAGCAAAAGTCGAGCCAGAAACGGCGCCGGCTATTCGCCGGTCAGCTTCTTGAGGTCGGAGAGGATCTTGAGAGCCTCGAGCGGGGTGATTCGGTCTATCTCTATATCTTGCAATGCAATACGAATAGCATCCGGCCTATCGAAGAGGGACGGCTGCATCGCTTCCGCCCTTCGCGGAGGGGCCTCGCCCCCCTGTTCCCTTTCGAGGGCGGCGAGGATCTCGTTCGCGCGTCGTATGACCTGCTCCGGGAGCCCCGCGAGCCGGGCGACGTGTATGCCGTAGCTTCGATCGCTCGCCCCTTCCCGGATGGAATACAGGAACACGATCTCGTCCCCCCATTCCCGGACCTCGACGCGGAGATTGCGCACGTGCGGGAACCGTTCCGCGAGATTCGTCAGCTCGTGGTAATGCGTCGCGAAGAGCGTCATGGGGCGGCGCCGCTCGTTCTCGAGCAGATACTCCGAGACCGCCCACGCGATGCTCAGGCCGTCGAGGGTGCTCGTTCCTCTGCCGATTTCGTCGAGAACGACGAGGCTCGACGACGTGCATTGATGGAGGATCTTCGCCGTCTCCGCCATTTCGACGAGAAACGTGCTCTGTCCCCGGGCGAGGTTGTCGCTCGAGCCGACCCGAGTGAAGATGCGGTCGAGCAGGCCCACCGAGGCCCGCGCCGCCGGGACGTAGCTGCCGGCGTGCGCCAGCAGCGCGACGATCGCGGTTTGCCGGATGTACGTCGATTTCCCGCCCATGTTGGGACCGGTGATCAGAAGGAACGTCCGCTCGCCCGCCCGGAGCTCGGTGTCGTTCGGGATGAAGCCCGCGCCCGAGATGAGCTCCACGACGGGATGGCGGCCGCCCGTGACGAGGAGATCCCCCGTTTCGTTCATCTCGGGGCGGCAGTAGCCCCTCTCGAGGGCGATCGCGGCGAGGGAGGACAGCACGTCGAGCTCCGCTATCGCGGCCGCCGCGACCTGTATCGCACGGCTCTCCCGCGCGACCGCGCCGCAGATCTCGTCGAAGATCTCGCGCTCGAGCTCGACGCGGCGGCTCTCCGCGGCGAGGATCGCCTGCTCCCGCTCCACGAGCTCGGAGGTGACGAAGCGGAGCGACGAGACGAGGGTTTGGCGGGGGACGTACTCGGCCGGCACCTTCGCCTCGTGGGACCGCGGCACTTCGAGGTAATAGCCGAAAACCCGGTTGTACCCCACCTTGAGCGACGCGATCCCCGTCCGCCCTCGCTCCGACTCCTGAAGGCGCGCGATCCAGGATTTTCCGCCCTCGGACTCCTCTATCAATCGATCGAGGTCCTCCCGGTATCCCCGCCGTATCACGCCCCCCTCGCGGATATGCGCGGGCGTTCCCGGCTCGATGCCGCGGAGGATCGTTTCCCGCGCCTCGAGCGGCCGGGCGAGGCGCTCGACGGCGTCGGCGACGGCCGAGGCGTCGAATCGGCGCGCCGTCTCCGCGATCGCGGGAACCCGCTCGAGCGCCTCGGCGAGCGCGAGCAGATCGCGCGGTCCCGCCTTGCGGGCGGTGATGCGCGCGAGGAGCCGCTCGATATCCGGAAAGCGGCGGAGCCGCGACTCGAGCTCCCTCAGCCCCGCGTGGTCCGCGAGAAACGACGAGACGGCGTCGAGGCTGCGCTCGATAACGGCGCGGCGTCGGGACGGGCGGCGCAGC